>NZ_JAVRCC020000028.1:0-98234 GCF_034530975.2 Nostoc sp. DedQUE07
GGACAATTCAAGAGATGTGGACTTGGGATTTTGAACAATTGGAGTGTACCCATGATTACATTCAGTGGTTGTTCCCTAGGTTTGTGAGAGGTGCAGCAGTCGAAGAATTAGCTCAGAACTTCAAAGATGACCCCGAAACTAAATCCATCCTCAAAGAACGCGCTACCCAGGATGATCATGAGTATGTGCGAGGTACAGCAGTCCAACAATTAGCTAAATATTTTAAATATCAGTCTGAGTTGTTTGACATCTACCACAACTGCGCTGTTAATGATTCCTTTGAGCGCAAGGAAGAGGATGAAACTAATCCTCGGCGCATTGCACTGGAGATAATTATCAAGCAATTTCCTCAGCATGACCAGATTTTACCTCTGTTGCGCGATCGCGCACAAAATGACCCAGATGAGCAAGTGCGGGAATTTGCTCAGAAGAAGTTGGCACAATTAGAGAAGTAGAAGAGTTGCAAAAATATGAGTAACACAGAAGTTCGTCAGCAAATCAACCAATATTTAGATGTATTATCTTCAGAACGCTTACAACTGGTTGCTGATTTTTTAGCATATCTAGCAGATAAGGAGAGTGAAGATGCTACCCAAGAATTGCTTGATATCCCTGGATTTATTGAATCCTTTGAAAGAGGTAAAAAAGATATTGCTGAAGGTCAGGTAAAAAACTGGAGAACAATTCGTAATTATGTTTCAGAAAGATGAAATATACAATCGTGATTCAATGGTCAGAAGAAGACCAATGTTATGTGGTTTTGCTACCTGAGTTTACGCATATAATGCAGCCTTGCACTCACGGAGAGACTTACGAACACGCTTTGAAAAATGCTCAAGAAGTTTTAGAGATGCTGATTGAATCATCTTTGACTGACGGTGAAACTCTACCAGAGCCTAAAACGCTAGGAAAGTCGTTAAAAGTAGCATTGTAAATCAGTAAAATTAAATAAAAAGAGCTAATCTCATGACTACATCTGTAAATACCACCAAAGTCTACGACGAAATTATAGATTTTATTGCTGCTGGAACCACCCCCCAAAGCGTTATCGATTTCAAACTCTCTGATGCAGCCAAAGACCGTTTAGAGGATCTCGTTTACCGCGCAAAAACTGAAGGTCTTACTGGAAGTGACGAGCGAGAGTTAGATCATTTCCTCACGCTAGAGCATATTATGAGGTTGGCAAAAGCAAAAGCTCACCAGTATATTAACCCTAAGTAAGTATTCAATGTGTCTCGTCTATATATTAATGCAGAACTGCGGCGTTTAGTTGCCGATCGCGCCGCCCATCTATGCGAGTATTGTTTATATCCAGAAGGAGACGGTTTAAGCTTTCAAGTTGACCATATAATCAGCGTCAAACACGGCGGCGCTACAACAGCAGATAATCTCTGTTATGCCTGTATCTTCTGTAACCTGCAAAAAGGGACGGATTTGGGGTCAATTAATTGGCAAACTGGCGAACTTGTGCGGTTTTTTAACCCACGCAGAGACTTTTGGGGCGAGCATTTTCGACTAGATGAGGCTGTAATTGTGCATCAAACAGATATCGGTGAAGTCACCGCACGTATCCTAGATTTTAACGCCGATGAAAGGCTTCTAGAGCGACAAGCTTTGATTGCATCTGGTCAGTATCCCTCAGCGTCGGCGCTAAAACAGATAAATAAATAGGTTATGATGTGCGATCGCATCCATCAATGGGAATTATATACTTAGCAACTATTGCTACCTCACCATTAAAACTCCCAAGGTAAATATATAATGGCTTATCAAAATATTGCAGCCACCCTTTCGCCACAAGATATCCAAGAAATTAAAGCCGCGCTACAGACAGTCCAAAGAAAGATGCCCTTTCTGATTACTCTCAGCACTGAAGAACGACGCAAGTTAGTAAAAATGGGCGATAAAAGCCTAGCTTTTGTAAACAATAGCGTCACTGCTGCTCAGTCGAACCGCGAAATCCTTCCAGCCAGTTTTGACGTTGAGGAACTGATTCGGGATTACCAATTAGCCAGTGCGCTTACCGAACTTTTAATCTCAGTACAGCAACTCGCCGAACAGGTAGATGATACTTTAATGGCAGTCGGTAGTGAAGCTATGACTAGCAGTTTGACTGTTTATGATTACGTGAAGACTGCATCAAAAAAGACTCCGGGCTTAAAAACTGTTGCTGAACAGTTGGGCGAACGGTTTAAAGCTATCAAAGGTAGACCAACTAAGGCTGCATCTGGTTCTTGAGTCTTTGATACTCATTAAAGAGGCTTTGAACTCCATTAATAAGGCTTTGAACTCCATTAAAGAGGCTTTGAACTCCATTAATGAGGCTTTGAACTCCATTAATGAGCCTCTGAACTCCATTAATGAGCCTCTGAACTCCATTAATGCACCTTTGAACTCCATTAATGAGCCTTTGAACTCCATTAATGCACCTCTGAACTCCATTAATGCACCTCTGAACTCCATTAATGAGCCTTTGAACTCCATTAACAAATCTTCAGATACCTCGTTCCCAGTCTATGGCTGGAAATGCCTATTTGCAGCTTCTACCTCCCGAATTCGCGGCAGAGTTGCAATGAAGTACATTTCTAGGTTCTACCTGAAACCAGATTTAAATCTGGAAACGAGATTTATAAAAATTTTGGCGATCGCTATTCCCACACATCTATATAATAAGAAAACAGTCGCGATGAGCGATAACTATATTTTGAAACGTATATGTGCATACAGACAGCAAATCCTAAAAGAAAATAAAGAAACCTGTTTTTCGCCTATCCAACTAATAAGATACTAATAGTAATAGGATATACAGAAAATAGATTTGTAGCCTTATTAAATTCATGCTTGAGTACATCTGAGTACAGCTTAATATATTGCAAAATATCTTGATAAAATCTTAGCAAAGACTTACGGGTAAAGTTTCTTGTAGCGCGAACATAAATTCTTAACCCCTGCCCCAAAAATACTAGTACCCCCATCATTAAATACTAGCGCCCCTAACCCCAGACAAATTTTAACGTTATGTTAAGTCGGGATTTCGGCGTTTGAGTACAACTTTAATCAATCCAATAAATCCAATCAGCATTGGGTTTGGTATCGAGTTGGATGTTACCTGATATAAGCATAAAAATAGCAGATGACTCAATTACCAGATAGACATTACCGATGCAACAGTCTTTAGACAGTATTAGCGATCTCCCAAGTACCAAAACGCAGGATTCTGCCCGTACATCCATGTTGAAAAATTTACTCTCTGGCGTTTTTTTTGAGCCATTATTGAGTGATTTTCGCATTATCTTTGAGCGCGATCCAGCAGCACGGAATTGGCTAGAGGTGGTGTTTTGCTACCCCGGATTGCACGCACTCTGTTTGCATCGTCTTGCTCACTGGTTACATGGTCGAGGAGTGAGTTTTATCCCCCGTTTAATTTCTCATTTGGGGCGATTTTTGACCGGAATTGAAATTCACCCAGGTGCAGAGATTGGCGAGGGCGTGTTTATCGACCACGGAATGGGTGTAGTCATTGGCGAAACTGCGATCGTCGGCGACTATACACTGATTTACCAGGGCGTAACCCTTGGCGGAACTGGTAAAGAAACTGGTAAGCGTCATCCCACAGTCGGCAAAAATGCAGTGATTGGGGCGGGTGCGAAAGTTTTAGGTAATCTGCAAATTGGCGATCGCGTCCGTATTGGCGCAGGTTCCGTTGTCTTGCAGAATGTCCCCAGCGATCGCACAGTTGTCGGAATTCCTGGCAGAATTATTTCTCGCAACGAAAGCGCCAGCCTTTCTCCTTTAGAACATGGAAAGCTACCCGATGTGGAAGCAACCGTGATTCGTTCTTTGCTCTCGCGCATCGAACAACTCGAAAAACAACTGCAAACTTTACAAGTCAAGAGTCATTAGTCATTGGTCATTAGTCATTAGCAAAGGACAAATGACAAAGGACAAAGGACAAAGGACAACTGACAAAGGACAAATGACAAATGACAAATCACGTTTTGCAGATTCCTTTGAGCGATCGCTGGCGAATCTATTACCGTTTGCAAGAGTTAAAAATTAATTGCTCTTGTCCCCCTGATGGTTCTTTACGAGTGCAAGTGAACAATTTGCTTGAAGTAATTCTAATTCGTAGTACAGTTATGCAACTTCTTGCTTCTCGTCACGAATTATTAGAATGGCTAGAGCGTTGCTGGCATTACAGTGATGAGTCATGATTATTTCAAAAAGACCTAATTTAGGCACGATTAATCTTGAATTCATGACGCAAGTACTGGACTTCATCCTTTTTGTTCATAGATGCACAAAGCTCAAATAGGTTTAGAGTTTGAAGCTACTGTCCGCTAGCAGAATTTGTTGCAGACTGAGATGGATTAGATGAGGTTTAGATTTTGTTGGGTCTACTTAATCTAAAATTCCCCTGACATATAGCAACAATTAAAAAGGTGAAATTCCCAAATATAAATTGGAATTCCTAATTTTTAACCTTTTCCCAAATTAAGAAATTGAAAGTTCAATTATGGCGACTCGGAACAGAGATATAAAACTCCTCAATTTTTTGCACAATGAACTTGAACTTTCAAATGCCGATATTGCTGTAGCTCTGCGACACCGTGAATTAGAAAATGGCCCGTTACCGATGCTCCTCTGGCAGTATGGTTTCGTTGACTTGGAGCAGCTAGGAAAAATTTTTGATTGGCTAGCAGACCAAAGTTAGCGAATTTGCACCTCTTAACGTTGAGTACCATTACCTGCCTAAATTACACCAAAATGCACTAGAAAAGATGAGGTTACGAAGATGATTACATCCTTAATTGCTGGATTCTGTGTATTACTTTGTTCGGGATTTGCTAATAGTTATATTAGTTCATTGCTACTCGAAGACATTTCAACTGACATCGGTGAAAACGATTAGTAATTTATACATTGTTTTAGTTCCCTGTCATACAGATGTGATGCTAATCATGGGGCAATAATTAAGGATCATGTATCCTACATTATGAATTGTGATATTTTTAGCATTTACCATCACGAGGGATTGTAGAGGGAAAGGATATTAAGAATACTTCCAAGAGAGGGATATTTGCAATGAATCAAATCATAATTAATGACACTACATTACGTGATGGCGAACAAGCAGCAGGTGTTGCCTTTACTCTACAAGAAAAAGTAGCGATCGCGAAGTTTCTCGATGCTATTGGTATACCGGAATTAGAAGTGGGTATACCGGCAATGGGCGACGAAGAAACCCGTGCGATCGTCGCAATTTCTAACTTGGGTTTACAAGCAAAACTCTTGGGCTGGAACCGCGCTGTCATCTCAGATATCAAGGCTTCCATCGCCTGTGGTTTAAATCGGGTGCATATTGCCATTCCCGTCTCTGGTATCCAAATTGCCACTAAATTTCATGGTCAGTGGCGAGTAAGTTTGCAAAAACTCAAAGACTCAATCCACTTCGCCCTCGACCAAGGTCTTTGGGTAGCAGTCGGCGGAGAAGATTCTTCCAGGGCTGATGAAAACTTCCTCTTAGATGTAGCACTTTATGCCCAAGAATGGGGTGCATCACGCTTCCGCTTCTGCGACACTGTAGGAGTTCTCGACCCCTTCACCACCTATACTAAAGTCCAAAGGCTGGTTTCAGCGTTGACGATTCCCCTAGAAATCCACACGCATAATGATTTTGGTCTGGCAACTGCCAACGCTCTTGCGGGTATCAAAGCCGGAGCTTCATCAGTGAATACCACAGTCAACGGATTGGGTGAACGGGCAGGAAATGCAGCTTTAGAAGAAGTTGTCATGGCGATTAAACGCATCTACGGCGTTAATTTGGGCATTGATACACCCAGTTTGCTGGAATTGTCTCAACTAGTCGCAGCCGCATCAGGTGCTAGCGTACCACCTTGGAAAGCGATCGTTGGCGAAAACACCTTTGCTCACGAATCTGGCATCCATGCTCACGGAGTACTACAAAACCCCATCACCTACGAACCATTTGCACCCGAAGAGGTGGGTTGGGAACGGCGTTTAGTAGTAGGTAAACATTCTGGACGGCATTTAGTTGCTAACTTGCTAGAACAGCATGGAATTTTCTTGAACCCCCAAGAAACCCAATCTGTTTTAGACGCAGTGCGCCATCAATCGGTACAGAAAAAACGCAGTTTGACGACAGAAGAATTGTTGAATTTGGTCAGAGAACAGAGGTACTCTCATGCAACGCGATGAATTAGAACTAAACTTACCACCTGCTTTTGAAATTGGTGAAAAAGTCAGAGTTCGTAAACTGCTAAAAAACGATGGTACATTTCCCGGTAAGGAAGTCGGCCAAGTTTTAGTCAATAAAGGAGATATCGGTTACATAGCAAGTATAGGCACATATTTGCAGACTTCCTATATATATGCTGTGCATTTCTTAGAAACAGGGTTTGTCGTCGGCTGCAAGAAAAAAGAACTAGAATCGGTTGAGGAGTCTCATGAAAGTAATGCTACGGATGAATGATGCCGGCACTTTAGTAGTTTACGTTGCTAAAAAAGACCTTGAAGAAGAAGTCGTCAAACAAACCGATGGAAATGATGGCAAGATTCTCACCCTAGCAAATGGTTGGGAATTAGAATTTCGTGAATTGCCAGACACAGCAAATTTACCTCAAACAGTAGAAGCTAAACGCCTAGCTTAAAAACAGTTAGGAGTTAAGAGTTATGAGTTGGAAGTTAAGAGTTATCAGTTAAGAGTTATCAATTATTAACTCTTAGCTCCTGATTTTTAACTCCTCGCTCCTAACTCCTCACTCCTAACTCTTCGCTTTAACTCCCCACTCCTAAATTTTTATCAATCATGGGTAACAAATATTTGACGTTATCAGAATTGAACCTTGAGGGACAGTTACTAGGTTTTGTTGGTGGTGAACCAGGAAAATATAAATACTTGCAATTGGCAGTTCCATCTGGAAATGTAGACATTAAACTGCCTAAAGAGTTGCGCTGTTTACTAAGTTCATCCTTAGTTCCAGGTCAGCAACTTCGGATTTGTGGTCATAGTAAGATAGACTCGCGCACAAGTAAAATTAAAATTAAAGCCTATAAGGTGACACCAATTGATGCGTGTCCAAAACAAGATTTACCACCTCAACCCAAAGCGAGGATTATGGTATGTCAAAAGGGCGGTTGCTTGAAACGTGGTGGTAAAGGGTTATTATCAGAATTAGAAAAAACTTTGTGCGATCGCGGTTTGTTAGACAAAGTTACCATTGAACATACAAGTTGCCAAAAATGCTGTGGCAGCGCTCCCAACTGTGTTTTACAGCTTGGTAAAAAGAAATACAAGAATATTCATCCTGACGCGATCGCAACTTTGCTAGAAAGTCACTTAACTTCAGAGTAATAAACTTTTCTAGCTATTCTTAAAATAATACATAAATTTATAGGGGTAAAATTTTTACCCCTATTTTTTGTTTGTATAGTATAGCACCCTTGTCAAACTGCGATCGGCTAAAAAGTCTTTTCCTTTCTACTACTTATACTGTTAGCATTGTTTTTCTTTGGTATGACCTTTTTTCCAGATTTGAGTGATAGAGATACATCCAAGATACAGTTTTGAACCATTTACCACGACCTTTTCTGCAAGGCTCTAACATTTCATACTGAAACTTATGTTCGCTAGAGGATAATATATCTACATCATCCACAAATTTTGCTTGATTACTTAAAGCATGGTTGTGGCTTTTTGAATCTTCGACTTCAGGTAGCAAATGTGCTACTCCAAATAGTTGTCCCAAAGGAGACGTTTTCAGGAAAGCTTGCCTTTGGGCGTGAGTCATAACAACTTTTGACCCGGCTTTTATTGTATTACTGGCCATATAACTTTGGCACTCCTCTTAAGCTTTCTTGTTGATTACAGAAGGATAAGGCTGCTTTTCGCAAGAATCTGAAAGCATATCCATCTTCTTCTGGAGCGATTGTGACAGACCCCAGATATTCCATCCCCACATTATTACTATAATAGGACAAAGCCGTATCTAGAGCAACCAGGACAACCAGTGGTTCATCTGTTTCTGTTTGACATAACTCCAATGCAACCTTGGTTGCATACCAAATTAACCATTTGCCGATTGGTTTTATAAAGCGTTCAGCCCCTTCTCCTCGACTTGTAGGGTGAGCTTCTATCTGTTCTATCTCTAAAAACTTTGGAGAACCGGGATAGGGATAAAGACCATATCGCACTAATCCCCAGACTTTACCCTCATAAACAAGTTTGACAATGTTTTGACAGTCAAAATCGGTATTTTGCCACAAATTAAACCAGTTAAAAGACCAATTAGTAGGCATATCATTGTTTGTAGCTGGAGAAAGCATAGCAATTTCCTCGACTGCCGATTTAATTCGGACTTTTACCTTATAGGAGCCAATGGTAGTCAATTAAGTTGTATAAACTTTTAGTAGCAAGGTTTCAGATTTATAGATTATAAAGAACTATCTAGTCAGATAGCAATTAGCAGTTCAAGATAATTTATAGATTGCAATAATAAAGAATAGAAAGAGCCTCTCCATCCCAATCAAATCAATACTTATATTGTGTGCTGAAAATCATTCGCTATATCAGCAACAGTTAGCCTATCACCCAAATGATTTTCTTTATACGCTGGGTAAAACTCAGAAATAGATATGGGATCACCCACAGTAATTTTGACTTTTTGTTTGCTTAATTATTGATGGATGCTGTAACAACATTTACCAAGACAGTTTAGAAAATTGCATGGTGATTTTTTGTATTTGATAACTCTCTAAGAGAAAAAATGCTCTTACTAAAAAGTAAGAGCATTTAAATTTATTAATTTAATCTTTAGTGGATAAATCTATACAGTTTGGGATATTTTTCGCTTAAGCTTGATCCAAAATTCCATCACTCCAGCGATCATTTCCATGAGAGAAAATAGTCTTTTATCTTGTCTATAATCACTGAAGAGAAATCAAGCCGTATTGCGAATAGTCCTTACCCAATTGTTATGCTAATTTCTTGCGTAGCTTGCTACCAGCCAAAGCCAGACCAACAATTCCTAAACCAGCGAGACTAGCAGGCTCAGGAGTTGATTGGACAATACCAGATTTCTTGAATTCAAATGCAATGGTTTGTGTGCCATTAAATTTGCTGGCATCATAACCAGTGGTTAGCAACTGCTGGGTTATATTACCCTGTGCTAAAAACGAGATTCCACTCAGATAATTTCCAGAGTTGATGACATTGAGATTAAATGTATTGTCCTTGCCGTTATTGGTAAAATAACTACTGGTCAAATCACCATAACCGACAATACCACCACCTTGTTTTACCTGACTTTCGTAAGAATTCCCTCCTCCTGCTAAACCACCATATGTAGCAACGCTGTAGCCTTCTTTGATATTAGTAACTGTTTTTGCCTGGACATTACTATAAACGCCTAGTTGTTGTACCCCTGAAGCATTCGCTGAAGCGAAATGAATCCCAAACAAATCCCCGCTGCTCATAGCATTGTCAAAGGTCTTACCCGCCATATTGAAGAACAAATCACCATATCCAATTTGACCGCCGGCAGCACCCTGTTCAGCCTCTCCTGTTAATTTCATATTGCCATTGATCGCCACAATGACGCTGGTAGCAGTTTCTTTGATAGCCATACCAGAGATATCGTAGGGGTTTACTTTTCCTGGCGCGGCACCAACCCAGTAATTCCCGTTCATCCCATCTTTGTTTGAATCAAATGCATACTGCCACCCGTTAGCAGTGGAATTTTGACCCACCAAAAGACCGGTAGTGTCGTTCAGACACTCCAAAGAGATGCTAAATGCTGTTCCCTTTAAGTCTGAGGCATAGGCTCCTTGACCAGCCACAAAGAAGATTCCAAAAGTAGCAATACCAACCTTCAGTAAATTGAATAAGTTTTGAGTTTTCATTATTTATAAATTGATTGATTTAGAGAATCACAATTTTTTGGACTCCTCTATTTGTAATTGGAATTACAAAAATATAAAAGCGTGATTTTTCGGAAAATATAATTTGGATAACTTAACGTTAATTTTATAAAACTCAAAGAAAGAATGACATATTTAGTTACAATTGCCTTTATTTAACCCAATTGTATTAAAGTGAAATGGCAGCAAAACCAAGTAGATGTAGTAGCCTACGATTATCTGCACCCATTTAATTAGATAATTTTAAAAAACTTTTGGGTTTGTGTAAGCTTAATAAACCATATCCCGCCAGCATCCCCGTACAGGGCATCTAAACCCGCAATCTACTTTAGAAAGTAATATCCGATTTGGATGAACACTTGGGCATTTTCATTGCACCTTGCTATTTAAGGGAGTCAGGAGGCAGGGGTCGAAATCAATAAGCCTCCTGACGACTGACACCTTTATTCTGGTTTCTAGCAAAAAATGCAACCTTTCTAATCAAATCAAACCTTCCAATGCGTGTTGCAAATCGTTGGTCACATCAGCAACAGCTTGTCTAGCACCCAACCGATTTTCCTTATATACCGGGTAACGCTCAGAGATGGATATAGGTTCACCCACAGTTATTTTTACTTTTTGCTTACCCAATTGCGGACGCTGTACAGTTTTATTGCCTTTGATTTTAGCAATCATCTGCCATAAAATTAAAGTCGTCTCAGCAAATCTTTCTGCTGTTGGATTTTCCCGAATATAATTACCAGAAACAGCCACAAAACTTTCTACTAAACGCATATGCCACATCCGTGCATTCGCTTCTTCTGCAATGCGATCGCCTAAAGCTTTTTCAACCGCAGATACTCCTTTGACATCCTTAAATTCTTCTCTAAATATATAATTCCAACCTGCTTGCTCGACTCGTCGGCAACGATCGCTCAAACTACCTTTTGACTGCAAATTAAAATACTGTTCTGAGATTAGCAGCGCTGCATTCAACAACGCTTGTAAACGAACTGCTAATGCTTCATTTCTATCTGGAATTTGCCCATTGACAATCTTGGGATCTGGCAGTTTTTGATGATAAAACCGGGTATAAAATTCTTCCATCAGCAAAAGTAAATGTTCTGCCAAAGCCAACAACCGGGGATAAAGCGACTCCACAGAAGCATTTTCTGCTGAATTCACAGGTAAACCACTAGCCGCTTCCAATTCACTTAAAAGATTTGCGATCGCATCCCAAGGAGCATCAACGTAACTATATTTAATCCCAACTGGTACAATTAAAACCTGTTCGGGGCGTTCAGCTTTGTGCAAATCTTCAGCACACCAAAAGCCTAATTGGGCAATACCAGGTTCTAGGGGGCTAATATTCTCCGATAAACCATTGGTAGCACCTTCTGGTGCAGCCGCCATTGGAAATTTGCCATTGGCGAACAAGTCACGCGCCGAACGTAACCCCGTCCAGTCAGCCTTACCTCGCTGAATCGGAGTCCCACCTAAATGAGAAGCAATCCAGCCAACGTGGGAACCTGCCCATAGAGGAATACCGCGATCGTAGATAAAATGAGCGTGAATGGGATGTTGTAGTGTTGTACCTTGCGATCGCGCTGTCTTTGGTACCAGTTGAGATAGCAAGTAACCCAAACAAAACGGATCGTCTGTTTTGGGATGGCGAAATGCCAGCATAAAACGGATTTTACCCTCCTGAAACTGGCGATAGAGATCCACTATAACCTCTACGTTATCTGCTTGAATTTGGCTAATAGGTGTTTGCCAGTTTATCCAACTGGGTAGTAATAGATGGACAACTCGTAGCAATAAAGGGTTAAAAGCGGGAGGAATAAATTCTAAGGGTGCCTGTGCTTGATAAATTACATCTGCCAAAGTAGTTTCTCCTAAAGATTCCCTGATTCTAATCGCCTGATGGTTATTTCTTTTAAGATATCCTAACGGCTGTAATATGCCCTGAGTAATGAAATCAAGGTAAAATCTGCCTCTTGCGCTGTACTTGGCACATTATTCAGGTTAGAAAACTAGGATACCTTCTTAGTCTACGCAAATTATTTTAATGAAGCGTACTTACGCAGACTTATAAAGTATTTTCTGCTGCAATGAAAAGTGTTGGCAGATAGTAGAGATTTAGCAGCGCTTACAAAGCTTAATAACAAGAAAGACTCAAGCTAAATCCTGGCAATACATCTTCACCCGATAATTGTGTGGGTAGATTTCGCACTTCTACATCTTGTTTTTGGCGATAAATTTCCACTTGCTGCTGTTGGGGGTTAATTAACCATGCTAACTGCACCCCTGCATCCATATACTCTTGCATTTTGGAACGCAATATTTCCAAATCATCTGTTGCTGACCTTAATTCAATGACAAAATCGGGTGCAATGGGGGGAAATTTGCGTCTTTGTTCAGGTGTAAGTGCTTGCCAACGTTCCCCTTGAATCCAAGCGGCATCTGGAGAACGGTCAGCACCATTGGGTAATTTGAATATAGTAGAAGAACTGAAAGTGTAACCAAGGCCAGTTTGCCGATTCCAGATTCCCAAATCAATAATTAAATCTGCTTCTCGATTGCCGCTTTCACCTCCAACGGGGGACATGATGATTAATTCTCCCTTGGCAGTGCGTTCAAATTTCAATTCGCGGTTATTTTGACATAAGTGATAAAATTGTTCGTCACTCAAGTGAACGGTGTCTAGTTTTAATGTCAAAGGACTCATAACCTAGACCTAGATTAAATAGTTGCAAAGATTATATCATGCGATATCTTAATGGCTGTAAGATGCCGATGCCTGCGGCGGGCAAAGCCATCGCACACCACGCAAGTTCAAAAACTAAGATGCTTTTCTGACGCGCGATTTCTAATCGCCAGTTGGTTTATAAACAAATTAGAGATTCTGGAAAGGGATTAAACGATGCGACTTTCACAAATGTTATTTGTTACACTGCGGGACGATCCGGCTGATGCTGAGATTCCCAGTCATAAATTATTACTCCGTGCAGGCTACATCCGTCGCATCGGTAGCGGTATCTATGCTTATTTACCTCTGATGTGGCGGGTACTGCAAAAAGTTTCCCAAATTGTCCGGGAAGAAATGAACGCTACAGGCGCACAAGAATGTCTCCTACCACAATTACAACCTGCTGATTTATGGAAGGAATCGGGACGCTGGGACACTTACACCAAAGCTGAGGGGATCATGTTTTCCCTAATTGACCGCCGCGAGCAACAATTAGGATTAGGCCCAACTCATGAAGAAGTAATTACAGCGATCGCTCGTGATATGATTCGCTCTTATCGCCAGCTACCACTAAATCTCTACCAAATTCAAACCAAATTCCGCGATGAAATTCGTCCCCGCTTTGGTTTAATGCGCGGACGGGAGTTTATCATGAAGGACGCTTATTCCTTCCATACGGATGAAGCCAGCCTCAAAGAAACTTACCAGGATATGTATCAAGCCTACAGTAATATTCTGCGGCGTTCTGGTTTAGCTTTTCGGGCAGTGGAAGCTGATTCTGGTGCAATTGGTGGTTCTGGTTCTACAGAATTTATGATTTTGGCGGAAGCTGGCGAAGACGAAGTTCTTTACACTGAGGATGGTAAATATGCCGCTAACGTAGAAAAGGCTGTTTCTTTACCAATTGACGCGGAAACCTCACGGTTTACAACCTATGAGAAACGCGATACACCTGGAACAGAAACGATTGAAAAGGTGTGTCAACTCCTCAACTGTTCTCCGACTCAATTGGTGAAAAATGTCCTTTATCAGACAGTTTATGATAATGGTATAACAGTGTTAGTTTTGGTGAGCATCCGAGGCGATCAGGAAGTTAATGAGGTCAAATTGCAAAATGAACTGACTAAATTAGCTTCTGAATATGGCGCTAAAACTATTATTAGTTTGAATGTACTAAATATAGAAGCCCAGCAAGCATGGACAACTAAATCTCTGCCTTTAGGCTACATTGCGCCAGATATTGCAGATGAGTATATTACTGCTAATAAACAGATCCATTCCAAGTTTTTACGCTTGGTGGATCGAACAGCCGTTGATTTAAAAAACTTTGTTACAGGCGCGAATGAAGCAGGTTATCACGTAGTTGGTGCTAATTGGGGTGAGCAATTTAAGTTACCAGAACGAGTAGTAGATATTCGTAAGTCAAGACCAGGCGATCGCGCCACCCACAATCCAGAACAAATCCTACAAAGCGCCCGTGGAGTTGAAGCAGGTCATATCTTCCAATTAGGTACGAAATACTCTCAAGCGATGGGTGCAACTTATACCAACGAACAGGGTGAAGAGAAGCCGCTAGTTATGGGTTGTTTTGGTGTAGGCGTGTCACGATTAGCCCAAGCTGCCGTCGAGCAATCTTACGATAAAGATGGGATTATTTGGCCAGTTGCGATCGCACCTTATCACGCGATCGTCACAATCCCCAACATTAAAGATGCTCAACAAATCGAAATCGCTCAAAAACTTTACACAGAACTCAATCAAACGGGAATTGAAACTTTACTAGATGACCGCGACGAACGGGCGGGAGTCAAATTTAAAGATGCTGACTTGATAGGCATACCTTATAGAATTGTAACCGGACGAGCGATCGCTAATGGCAAAGTTGAAGTTGTAGAAAGAGCCACCCGTAAATCTCAAGAAATTGCCATTGATGAAGTGACAACCACGCTCAAACAGTGGATTACACAAGCAATAGAGTGAAGTAGAGAGTAGACAATTTTCCATTCAACCTAACTTTTCACTTGATCTGGAAAGACCTACGAAAAACCTAATCCCCTTCCCACGAGTGTAAAACGGAAAATTCAAAGTCTCTCTCCTCGAAGGAGAGAGATTTAGAGAGAGGTTTTTCAGAACCGATAAAAAGTCAGATTCCCCAGAGACGCTATTAATTGCGTCTCTCCAAAATTTACATAATTTGGTAGGTGACGGATTAGAAATAAAAATTCTAAAATTGAATTAGGGGCTTACAGAATTAAGAAGCATTTAAGTCTCCTCTAGATTGTGGGAAACTCTCTACTTATAAGTATCGTCTTTAACCAGGCTGCTCCTCACATAACTACCATATCAGCCCTCAGTTAGGAAGGTTTTGAACATGAAAGACCAACAAGGATCTAATCGTATTTCTTCAGGCGTAATTGCAGCTGTATCAGCAGCGGTTGTAGCGGTGGGTGGCGGTGTAGCTTGGTTTACCACACAATCCAACAATCCTCCCACACCGTCAAACCCTTCTAGCCGCATTGAACAGCCAGCACAGCCATCAACTAGGCAGCCAGCTAATGAGCAAACCCCCAACGTTTATTGGCTAAGACCAAAAGACAAAAATGTTGCTTTGGTTCCCCAGCCTGTTAAAGTAGCTTCTGTACTACCCAACCAGGCTTTAGAAGCAGCTTTTCAAAGTTTGTTAGCAGGTCCAACAGAAGGAACAGATTCGACAACCATCCCCAAAGGAACTAAACTGTTGGGGCTGAAAGCGGAAAAAGATGAAGTTCACGTTAATTTATCTGAAGATTTTACTAGCGGTGGTGGTAGCACTTCAATGATGGGCCGCGTTGGACAAGTTGTTTACACTGCAACAACTTTAAATCCCAAAGCCAAAGTTTACATTGACGTGAACGGCAAACCGTTAGATGTTTTAGGCGGCGAGGGTCTAGAGTTACAACAACCACTCACTCGCGAACAGTTTCAAAAAGATTATCCGCTTTAGTCATTAGTCATTAGTCATTAGTCATTAGTCATTGGTCGTTGGTAATTAGTTTTTCACAAATGACAAAGGACAAATGACGAAGGACAAAGGACAAAGGACAACTGACCTAACGTTTGCTATTTAATACGCGAAAATTACGGGCTTGCTGCTCCAACCTTGTGGCGAGGCGATCGCAAACCCGATTACACAACTCAAAAATCATTTGATCTTCCACCCGGTAATAGGCGCAAGTTCCTTCACTGCGGCGGCTAAGGATACCTGCTTGCCACATTACCTTCAGGTGCTTTGACACATTTGCCTGAGAAGTCTGTGTTGCCTCTACCAACTCTTGCACGCATTTTTCTTCATCCCGTAATAAGTGTAGCAGCCGTAGGCGCATTGGCTCACTTAATAGGCTGAAGTATTCAGCTACTTGTTGCACCACTTCTGGTGGTAAAGGCAACGTTTGTTTCATCAGGGTTGACCCGCAAGGACTGAAAGTTTTAACAATGACTCACATCATATATACATTAATACTTAATCAGGGTTAATTCGCATCAAAGGTTGACCATATTCTACAGCGTCGCCATTTTGAAGGAGAATTTCCATTACCTGTCCAGAGACTTCGGCTTCGATTTCATTCATCAGCTTCATGGCTTCAATGATACAGACTGTTTGACCCTTGCGGACGCGATCGCCCACTTCCACAAATGCCGCTTCCCCAGGCGCAGGAGCGCGATAAAACGTTCCTACCATTGGGGAAGGCACTTCTACTAATCTCTGGTCAATGGTTGAGGGAGAATTTACAGATAACTGCATTTGTGTGCTAGTTCCAGTATTCTCAAATACACGAGATGTGGACACCTCCGTTACCTGACTTCCGCTCATCTGGTTTCCCCCAGATGAACCTGATGTCAAGCCTGAACCTACCACACCGCCTAAAGTCCCTTGACCTACCGACAACATCTGATTGCTAATGCTCACAGCCTTACGGACTGTTAGCTCAAAATCATCGCTTTTGAGCGTGACTTCTGCAATATCTGTTTGTGCGATAGTTGCCAGAAGTTGGCGGATTTCATTAAAGTCCAATGGCACAGTTTTTATTACCTCGACCTATCCGTAAATGAGCATCTTAAGTGTGGCAGGGAATTAATCCCTATGTAGGGATTTAAATCGAGACTTGCATCTTTAGTAGAGATGAAAGTTATTCCCTGCTGATATATTTATCTTCCTGAGTATCAACCTTGATGCGTTCTCCTTGAGAAATAAACAAAGGAACCATCACAACTGCACCAGTTTCTAAAGTTGCTGGTTTTGAGCCACCTGTGGCAGTGTCACCTTTTAAACCCGGATCTGTTTGGACAATTTCCAGAACAACAGACTTAGGTAACTCTACTCCCAGAACCTGTTCGCCCCACTTAATAACTTCAGCTTCCATACCTTCCTTCAGGTACTTGACGCGATCGCCAATTTGTTCGCGGGTCAATCTGCCTTCTTCGTAGGTTTCCATATCCATAAAGACAAACTCATCGCCTTCTTTATAGGTATGTTGCATCGTACTTTTTTCTAGAGTAGCTTGCGGCACTGTTTCCCCTGCGCGGAACGTTTTTTCCATCACGCTCCCACTCTGGACATTTTTTAGCTTAGTTCGTACAAAGGCAGAACCTTTACCTGGCTTGACGTGTAAGAATTCAAGCACTCGCCATACAGACCCATCCAATACAATTGAAACACCGGGTCGAAAGTCGTTACTGGAGATCATGAAACTTTCAAATTTTGGAAGACAATCGGCATTTATTGTACCCTTCTAGGGTCGTCATTGGGCATTTGTCATTAGTCATTAATCATTTGTCATTAGTCATTAGTCATTTATCCTCCGCCCTTAACGTGGGAAGATTATTGATGGGTTACGTCCCAATACCGTTTGGTTAAGGAATATTCTTGGTTGAGGCAGGCAGGGGGGCAGAGGGAGAACAGAAGCAAGGGGAGAGAAGAATTACTAAAAACCCTCTTTCCTCAAGAGCCTCCCCTGCTTCCCCTGCCTCCCCTGCTTATCCGAACCGTATTGGGTTACGTCCAGTCAACATATTCAATGCTGCATTTGAGTTATCCCATGCTTAACTTATTAAAATCCTGGCTGAAGAACAGCCTAATGGCAATACTGCTGGTAACAATATTTTTAGGCATAACTACAGCTGGGTGGACTCCCTCCAGTAGCGCCGCACTGCCAGCCGGCAATGCAATTACCGACGGAAAGGCTTTGTTGCGGTATGCACTCCCGATAGATAACAAACCTGTGCAGCAACTACAAGGCAGCTTAGAGGACATCTCTGCCCAACTGCGGGCGAATCGGCGTTGGGGTGCTATTTCCAAAGACATCAGCCAAGCATCCCGCATTCTCGATAAACCTTCCCAAATCTTAACAAGCGTTCCTGAAGAACGCCAACCCCAAGCCGAAGCTTGGATTACCGAGTTGAAATCTGGGGTGGGTAAATTGCAAGAATTGGCGAACAGCAAAGATAAAGAACAAATACTGGAAGAGAGAGGTAAACTACTAAATCTCGTTACTCAGCTAGAAGAGTCAATGGTGAAACAATTCCCCTTTGAAGTGCCTGCCCAGTACAGTAATCTGCCGCAACTTAAAGGTCGTGCCACTGTAGAAATTAAAACTAACAAAGGCGATTTGGCCCTTGTTGTAGACGGTTACAGCGCTCCTGTGACTGCTGGGAATTTTGTAGATTTGGTACAGAGGGGTTTTTATAATGGCTTAGAATTTACCCGTTCTGAAGAGTCTTACTTTCTGCAAACTGGAGATCCTGCTGGGAAAGATGTGGGTTTTATTGACCCAAAAACGGGCAAATATCGCGCTATTCCTTTAGAAATCTTAGTTAAAGGCGATAAAGCACCTACTTATGGCATTACTTTAGAAGAAGCTGGACGTTACGTTGATATGCCAGTTTTACCTTTTTCTGCCTTTGGTGCAGTAGTGATGGCTCGTCCCGAAAGTGAAGTAAATGGTGGTTCATCACAATTTTTCTTCTTTTTGTTTGAACCAGAACTCACCCCCGCCGGACGCAACCTATTGGATGGTCGCTATGCCGTTTTTGGCTATCTCACCGAAGGTAAAGAAGTTTTGGATAAATTGAAAGCTGGTGACAAAATTGAATCAGCAACCGTGGTTCAAGGAATAGAAAATCTGGTTCAGCCGCAAGCTGCATAAGAAGAGAGTAGGGGGAGAATAATTCTTGTACAGACGCGATTAATCGCGTCTCCCCTGATTTAGATTTCCGGCGGTGAATACCCGATCAACTGCGATCGCTAATTCTGGAAAAGTTCGTGATACAATTTGCTGAGTAGCGGTAAAAAATGTTTCTTCGTAAAAACCATCTTCCAGTAGTAACACTGAAACTTTTGTTTCAAGTGGGTCTACAATCCAATATTCAGCAACCTCTAAGGCCGCGTATTCTGAGCGTTTATAACGATAGTCCCGTTTCACCGACTCTGGACTAACCACCTCGACAATTAGTAACGGTGGTGACTCAAATACTGCTGAAGCGTTTAACAATTCTCTAGCTTGTTCCAGTGTCACTACACACAAATCAGTCAACCTAGATTTATTTCTACCCGTTCTCACCCCACTTTCCCGAAAACACAGCCAAGTAGAGTTACAACGTTTGATTTCTGCATCTAGCGATTGCTCAAGAAATTTGGCAATCAGGAAATGTTCAATAGTAGGTGGATTCATTAGCTCTAGCTTGCCATCCACCAGTTCATAATGGAAATCGCTACCATCATCATAGGTTAAGTACTCCTCAAATGTGATGCTGGTTACTGGTGTTGTTACCATTCCAACTGACTCCTAGACGATACCTTTATCTTAAAACAGTAAAGTAAATCATCAGTTTTCTTCGTAATTTTGCAACACGGAAAACCGATTGTGAACAGTGAGTTATCTTCTCAACAAGTAAAAGACATTGGTGAACAAGGTCTTTTAGAAAGATTACAGCGTTTTTGTCCTCCAGAAATTATCGGCGATGATGCAGCAGTACTTGAGACTGCATCAGGGCAATCTTTGGTAGTGACTACAGATGTACTGGTTGATGGCGTGCATTTTAGCAACCTCACCACTTCCCCAGAAGATGCTGGTTGGCGAGCTGCTGCTGCAAATTTATCAGATTTAGCAGCAATGGGTGCTTCTCCATTGGGAATCACTATTGGGTTGGCACTACCCGGTGAACTTAGGGTGAGTTGGGTAGAACGCTTGTACCAGGGAATGACAGAATGCCTGCAAAAATACAATACCCCAATTGTTGGGGGTGATGTGGTGCGATCGCCTGTTACTACTCTGGCAATCACCGCTTTTGGTCAAGTTAACCCTAGTCAAATTATTCGCCGTTCTGCTGCTGTTGCCGGAGATGCGATCGTCGTTACAGGCGTTCATGGAGCCTCCCACGCTGGCTTAGAAATCCTCTTACATCCCGAATTAGGACAAAACCTCAAAGATGCAGAACGCACGGCTCTAATCCGCGCACATCAACGTCCACAACCACGATTAGATGTCTTACCAATCCTTTGGAAAATCTTAACTCCTAACTCCCAACTCTCCATTGCTGGTATGGATAGCAGCGATGGTTTGGCAGATGCGATTATCCAAATTTGCCGTGCGAGTGGCGTTGGCGCTGTTTTAGAACACAGACAAATTCCCCTAGCAAAAACTTTTAACCATTGGCTGACACCAGACCAAGCGCTAAGATATGCTCTATATGGTGGCGAAGACTTTGAATTAGTACTGTGCTTACCACAAGAATTAGCATCAGCCTTAGTGCAACATCTTGGAGAAGGTGCTGCGATCGCAGGCAGGATTACAGCCGGATCGACAGTAATATTGCACGACGAGCAAAAAAAATTCCCTGACCAAGTTCTGAATCTTAGCCAGGGATTTCAACATTTTAGTCAATAGTGCTTTGTCCTTTGTCCTTTGTCCTTTTTCTAATGACCAATGACCAATGACCAATGACTAATGACTAATGACAAATTAATTATTGCCACTTCTGGGCTACCAACTCTGCCAAATCCAAAACTCGTTGGCTGTAACCCCACTCGTTGTCATACCACGCCATAACTTTTACTAAGTCATTGCCCATAACCAAAGTCAAGCTAGCATCAACAATCGAAGAAGCATCACTACCTTGATAATCGGAAGATACTAGTTCTAGTTGGCTGTAGTCCAAAATACCTTTAAGTGGGCCTTCGGCAGCATCTTTGAGAGCTTGGTTAACTTCTTCAGTAATAGTACGCTTCTCAACCTGAACTACGAAATCTACCATTGAGACGTTCGGGGTTGGTACGCGCAAGGCAACGCCATTTAGCTTGCCTTTGAGGTCTGGGATAACCAGCGCCACTGCTTTTGCTGCACCAGTGGAAGTGGGTACAATGTTTATCGCTGCGGCCCTCGCCCGTCGCAAATCCCGGTGAGAAGCGTCTAGCAAGCGCTGATCGCCTGTATAGCTGTGGGTGGTGGTCATCGTACCTTTGATGATGCCGAACTTATCGTTCAACACCTTGGCAATCGGTGCCAAGCAGTTGGTAGTACAGCTAGCGTTGCTGATAATGTGGTGTTTGTTGTGGTCATAATCATGATGATTTACACCAACCACAAAAGTACCATCCTCGTTTTTACCAGGAGCGGTAATCAGAACTTTCTTGGCTCCAGCATTTACGTGCTTGAGCGCTCCTTCTTTGCTAGTAAATACCCCGGTTGCTTCGATAATTAGGTCAATTCCCCAATCTTTCCAGGGCAAGTTTTCGGGATTGCGATCGGACACGCACTTAATGGTCTTACCGTTAACGATGATAGAGTTATCATCGGCACTAATCTCAGCACCCTTGATCTTCCCTAGCATGGAGTCATACTTCAGCAGGTGAGCATTAGTTCTAGGGTCTGAAGTGTCATTAATAGCGACAAGATCGATTTTACTATTTTCTCTACCCACCCAGCAACGCGCAAAGTTACGTCCAATCCGCCCGAAACCGTTGATTGCAACTCTAATCACAGTGTCTTGCCCTCTGTATTTATGCTTATTATGTTGATATCGTTGACCCCAATCATATCGCAAAGGGGGGGGGCACTTTTAACCATAAAGTGTTAGATCAATAAAAAAACACATAATTTATTCAGATTTGTAAGAGTAGAGATTGTTGTTAGTGATATATGATCTGACCGATTCTGGGACTAAATAACGAATTGACTGGCGTTCGCGGCAAAATTTGCGAATTAGACTTGACGAAACTCCTACTAAAGGTATATTCAAGAGTTGCCAGTGAATGAGCAAAGACTGCTTTTTGAGTTGTTGCTCCACTTGCTTGCAGATTAATTTGCTTTGAGTTATAGTCTCACCACCTAGCTGTCGGGGTGCGATTAACCAATCACACATTTGTGCTAATTCGTGTCCCCGGTACCAACCGGGTAAGGTTTGGAAAGTATCCAAGCCCACAATCCAGTACCAATGAGTATTTGGGTAACAAGTAGATAAGTCAATCAGGGTGTTAATGGCATAAGAAGTCCCAAAGCGATTAGTCTCCACTAGTGAGACAGTAAATGCTGGGTTATCTTTGATGGCTAATTGCAGCATTTGCACGCGATGCTCAAACAAAGCTGCTTCTTTGTGAGGAGGGTTTAGGGATGGCACCCAAATTACCTTTTCCAGGGATACTTGATGCAAAGCTGTCTCGGCTACGAGCAGGTGTCCCCAATGAATTGGATCGAATGTGCCACCAAAAATTGCTAGTTGCTGCATCCAGATAAGCCTGGGTTATATGCAATTGAAAAATAGTTTCATTACCAATGTACTATTGTACTCAATTCACGCCTAAACTTGATGCAATTTCAAATTAGTTTCACTAAACAATGTATTATGTAGCCAATTCCAGTAAGGTAGCCAAAAATATGTATTTGACATTACAAGAATTTCTTTCCCGATGCAGCCAAAATTTTCAGAATAATCTTAAGAACAGTTCCGAAATAGCAAAAACCTCCAACCAAGGTAAAATCATTCTCAACCAGGAAAGCCAGAGCAGAAACATCATTTGGGCATCAAACATGAACATGATACAGAAGTAGTTACGGTAAAAATCAAAATCCTGTTATGATACGCGTGTCATTTGTGATTATGGTGTGGTGTGGTGTAAAAGGAGTAATAAATGACTAATTCTGTAGATTTTAGTGGTAGACCATTTCATTTCATTGGCATCGGTGGCATAGGTATGTCTGCTCTGGCATACGTTCTTGCAAAGCGTCAATTTCCAGTATCAGGTTCGGATCTTCGTCCTAACCACATTACGCACAAATTGGAATCTATCGGTGCTCATATTTTTGGTAAACAAGAGGCAAGCAATCTCGAATTCTTTCAACCTCAGGTATTAGCTAATCCAGTAGTATTAAATTCACCAGAAGAATTACCTACTGATACTAAGTCAAAACTGCCTCAAGTTATTTGTTCAACAGCAATTAACACTAATAATTTAGAATACAAAGCAGCGCTGGAATTAGGTTGTCCAGTTTTACATCGTTCAGATGTCCTAGCAGCTTTAATTGCCGATTACTACAGTATTGCAGTGGCAGGAACCCACGGCAAAACTACAACCAGTAGTATGATTGGCTATATGCTTCTAGAAGCAGGCCTAGACCCAACGATTTTAGTCGGTGGCGAAGTCAATGCATGGTCCGGTAATGCTCGATTGGGACAAAGCCAATATTTGGTAGCCGAAGCAGATGAATCAGATGGTTCTTTAGTAAAACACGCTCCCGAAATTGGCATCATCACCAATATTGAACTCGATCATCCTGACCACTACGATACATTAGAAGAAGTCATTGACACCTTCCAGACATTTGCTAAGGGTTGTAAAACTTTAATAGGTAGCATTGACTGTGCGACAGTGCGCGATCGCTTGCAACCCACAATTACCTACAGCTTACACTCAGATACCGACGCTGATTACACCGTCACTAATATTGATTATCGTGCTGATGGTACCACGGCTTTGGTTTGGGAAAAAGGCAGAGCTTTGGGTGTGTTGACGTTGCGGTTGCTCAGTCGGCACAATCTCAGCAACGCTTTAGCCGCAGTGGCTGTTGGTCGCGCTTTGGGCTTAGAATTTGGAGCAATTGCCAAAGGTATCGCCACCTTTGAAGGAGCAAGACGACGCTTTGAGTTCCGAGGCGAAGTCAATGGCATTACCTTCATTGATGACTATGCTCATCACCCGAGCGAGATTCGCGTTACTCTCGCCGCAGCACGTTTACAGGCAAGACCAGGGCAAAGAGTGGTTGCCATCTTCCAACCCCATCGCTATAGCCGTACACTGACCTTTTTAGATGAATTTGCCGAGTCATTTACTCATGCTGATTTGGTAGTGCTAACTGATATTTACAGTGCAGGCGAACCGAATTTAGGGCAAATTAGTGGTGAACGTCTAACGGCAGAAATTGCTAAACAGCATTCGCAGGTCGTTTATCAACCAACTTTACCCGCAGTGTATGAGTACTTGCTACAAACACTACGCCCAGGAGACTTGGCGCTGTTTTTGGGGGCTGGAAACTTGAACCAGGTCATTCCGGAAGTAATTACGACACTTTGTGAGCCGGCTAAAGCCACATCCTAAGTGAAGACCTTTGCGAAGTTTTATTTCTGAGTAAAGCGCTCCTCTCGCAACGGTTTCATCTGTGAACTCTATTACCGTATATTTGCGGTAAATCAATGTAAAAATTTTACCAAAAAAGTAAAGATGACCATTTCCCAGGCAGCTGGAAACGTCTGCACAGTTTCTGCTTTGAATACAAAGAAACCCCAAATAACTAATTCGGTGGAGAGTGAAGTAATCTACTTACCCAATACTGATTGTGCGCTCAAGTCCCAGGCTTGTTTGTCAGCGTTTACTTCCTATAGAGTTGGGGGAGCCGCTGATTTATACGTTGCCCCCCGAAACTTAGAAGCACTGCAAGCAAGTCTTAAATACGCCAAAGAACGCGAGCTAAAGGTGACAACACTGGGAGCAGGTTCTAACTTGCTGGTGAGTGATGGTGGTATATCAGGCTTAGTCATTGCTACTCGTCATCTCCGCTTCAGCAACTTTGACCCCCAAACCGGTCAATTAACCGTTGCTGCCGGAGAATCAATTCCTAGCTTGGCATGGGCGGCAGCAGAGTTAGGCTGGCAAGGATTGGAGTGGGCTGTTGGTATCCCTGGAACAGCCGGAGGTGCAGTGGTAATGAATGCAGGGGCACATAATAGCTGTATCGCAGATATGTTAGTTAGTGCCGAGGTACTTTCACCCGATGGTACGCTGGAAACTCTAACCCCGGAACAGTTAGGTTATAGCTACCGGACTTCATTATTGCAAGGTGGCGATCGCATAGTCACCCAAGCCACCTTACAACTCGCGCCAGGTGCAGACCCAGCAAAAGTTGTAGCAATTACCAAAGAACACAAAAAGCATCGGTTAAGCACTCAACCATACAACTTTCCCAGTTGTGGTAGTGTGTTTCGCAATCCCAAACCTTACAGTGCTGGCTGGTTAATTGAACAAACTGGTCTCAAAGGCTACCAAATTGGTGGAGCACAAGTAGCATTACTACATGCTAATTTTATCGTTAATCGTGGTGGAGCAAAAGCTAGTGATATCTTCTGTCTCATTCGCCACATCCAACATCAAGTACAAGAACGTTGGTCTATTAATTTAGAGCCAGAAGTCAAAATGCTCGGAGAGTTTCAAGGTGCTTGTGGATAAAAATGGGGAATGGGGAATTGGGAGATGAGGGAGAAGAATTAATAACCAATGTCCTACTCCCTACTCTCTATTCCATACTCCCCACTCTATGACGCATTAATTATTGGTAAAAAAAGAGTCAAATTACTTACCGCATCTATAATTGAATTTGATTTGTTATTCAACGCATACGCGTACAAATAATTATGACAGGAAAAGGACAGGGATTCGGCTTTGGTTTAGGAAAAATGAAAGAATTAGCCGAAGCTTTTAAGAAAGCGCAGCAAGTTCAAGAAGGCGCAAAGCGACTCCAAGAAGAATTGGAGCAAATGGAGATTCAAGGAGAATCTGGCGGTGGTCTTGTAAGGGTGATTGTCAGTGGAAACCAAGAACCCAAGCGGGTAGAAATTTCTCCAGATGCTTTAGCAGAAGGTGCAGAAGTACTTTCCGATCTTGTAACAGTGGCAATGAAAGAAGCCTACAACAAGTCCACAGCAACAATGCGGGAACGCATGGAAGAATTAACCAGTGGGTTGGAGTTACCTGGATTTTAATCATTGGTCATTGGTCATTAGTCATTAGTCATTAGTCATTGGACAAAGGACAAATGACTATTGACAAAGGACAAAGTATATCTATGCCTTACAAGTTGCTGTTTGTCTGCTTAGGTAATATCTGCCGATCGCCATCGGCAGAAAATATCATGAATCATCTAATTGAGCAGGCTGGCTTGAGCGAACATATCCTCTGTGACTCTGCTGGTACATCTAGCTATCACGTTGGTAGTCCACCTGACAGACGTATGAGTGCTGCGGCTGCTACTAAGTTGGGAATTAAACTGCGTGGTCGAGCACGCCAGTTTGAAAAGTCAGACTTTCAAGACTTTGATTTGATTTTGGCTATGGATCGAGAAAATTATGACAACATCCTCACTCTCGATCGAACTAAGCAATATCAGCATAAAGTACGTTTGATGTGCGAGTTTTGCTCTCGGCATACTCTAAAGGAAGTTCCAGATCCCTATTACGGTGGTCAAGAGGGATTTAATCAGGTTATTGATTTACTGATCGATGCTTGTGAAGGTCTGCTGACAAAAGTTAAAAGTGAAGAGTTATGAGTTAGAAGTCAGGAGTTAGGAGTTTTAATTCCTCACTCCTCACTTTTAACTCCTAACTTTTTTATTCCACCAAACCATGCTTCATCGCATAACGGACTAATTCCGCGCGGTTGCTGGTTGAGGTTTTTCTCAATAAACTGCTAACGTACTTTTCCACAGTTCGAGGACTCAGGTGTAACTGAAGACCCATATCGGCATTAGAAAGACCATGAGTTAATAACTCTAAGACTTCCTGTTCTCTGTGAGTTAGGGCTGAGTGCAGATGAGATTTCTGAATTTGAGTGGACAGAGAATTATGGGCATCCCCCGCTTTTGTCAAGCCGGAGATGCCCAAACTGTCTTTATGAGAAAAACGATACTCTGATTGGATAATTTGCGATCGCTCCAAAAGATTGCGGATTGCTGCTGCTAACTCTTCCAGTTCAAAAGGTTTGGGTAAATATAAATCGCACCCTGACTGGTAGCCGAGAATTCTTTCTTGGGTCTTAATGCGTGCCGTTAATAAAATTACAGGCAATAAACGAAACACTGGTTGTTGACGCACCCGGCGCACCAGTTCATAGCCATTCATCCGTGGCATAACAATATCCGTGACAATCAAATCAGGATGATACTCATCCACCATAAACAAAGCCTCTTGACCGTCATTAGCCACGATCACTGAGTAGCCAGACAGTTCAAGATAGTCGCTAACAGACAGACGAGTGCCCAAATCATCATCCACTACAAGGATCGTCAAGGGCATGGATAATACACCCCTAGCATTTTTTTACTCAGAAATTTGCTTTTATGTACTCCGTTAATGAACACAGACAATAATAGTGTTCTTATGTTTCATACTATGACAGGATTACCAGCTAATGACTGCTCTCAGGGTTTATTTATAAAGGAAATCTTAAATCATTAGGAAGGTTAACGAAATGTAACCACCTTAGACTCCCTGTGCTTAGGAGGCATAGAGAGCTTTGTAATTTGTAACAACTCATCATTAGCGTCATACCAATTCTTTGTCAGGACTTATGCAAAAGAGAAGTGAAAATCTTGATTTTCTGTAGAGACAATTCATGTAAAGGCCAAGAAGCAAGTTACACGGAGTTTTTCCTAGAGGATCGGCTTACCACAAGGTATTGCCTTTACTTGATGTGTAAGTCCTATTTGTGAAACTGCACAAAATCAGGCTTAGTGAGACAAGTTGCTCAAGCAACTTGTTCTATGAAATCTTAGAGGTAATCGGTATCAGCTAACTTAAAATTGCCAGAAAACCTTAATTGTGAACTTAGAAAAGCTAAATTAGTGATATACAGTTCACCATTTATAGCGGTTCTAAGATACACCGTATAATTCACAAGCCAATCCAAATAATTTTTTAGGTACATTTAAAGCACACAAAATTATCAATGAGCGACAAGAACGAAGGTTACAAAGTTATTTGCGACAACCGTCAAGCCCGTTATTTGTATGAAATTCTAGAAACTTACGAAGCTGGAATTGAGTTGACAGGAACAGAGGTGAAGTCGATTCGTGCGGGGAAAGTCAATCTCCAAGATGGCTATGCTTTGCTTCGCAATGGTGAAGCATGGTTGATCAATGTGCATATCTCGCCTTACAACGCTAGTGGACAATATTTTAATCATGAACCACGGCGTACACGCAAGCTTCTATTGCATCGTCAAGAACTCCGTAAGCTAATTGGCAAAGTTGAACAGCAGGGTTTAACTTTAATCCCTTTGAAAATGTATCTCAAACGAGGCTGGCTAAAAGTCAGTATAGCTCTTGGCAAAGGTAAAAAGCTCCACGATAAACGAGAAGACCTGAAACGACGCCAAGACCAGCGTGACATTCAACGGGCCATGAAAAGTTATTGAGGATTCAATGTTGCTAAACTACCACAGCAAGAATGAGAAACAGACTGCTGTGAAAACCATGCTGTATGTCTACAGCGTGAGTTATGAAAATGCCGAGTTTATAGCCGCAGATTGATTTTGTTAAAGTTAAGACTCGATACAGTGGTGAGTGACTTCAAATAGCATCAGGAACTTTCACAACTATGAAAAGTAATTTCATTACCGCTGTTGGCGCTGGCGTTCTCACCTTGAGTATGGGAATTTTACCTTTAACTTTATCTGCACAAGCTCAGACAACTAATGACACTGGAGCTAGTACTACTACTACTGCTCCAACAACGACTACTGACAATCGCAACGATTTTGATTGGGGTTGGCTAGGATTGCTTGGTTTACTCGGTCTAGGCGGGTTGGCTGGCAAAAAGAACGATCGCGAATCTGTAGCTTATCGCGACCCTAATGCTCCAAGTGCTACTACTTACAGAGATTAAACAATTCAAAAGTTGTCAGTTGTCCGGTAAGAAAACAACTGACAATTTATTTATGTTAATTTATTGCTGGATCTGAGTTAGTTGTATTTGTCTGGTTTTGAGCTAAAGGTGTCCAGTAGCTGGCAATTAAGGCAACGATCAGCCACCAGAGGGTATTTACTTCAGGACGATACCAGACAGTATCTACGGTGCCGTGAGCTAGCATACCCAACAAAATAGCGATCGCCCCAATTAACCAAAATCCCTCTACACTTCTGATTTGTCGCAATCGTTGCACTTGTAAAAATGCGGTATTAAATGTGACAATTAGTAGCCAGAGAAAACAAGCTAAACCAACAAAGCCAGTTTCTACAGTCACTTCAAACAATATCGAATAGGCGCTCAAAGCAGTGTAACGAGGGCGTTGGTAAAGGGGATAAACTTTATTAAAAGAGTTGTGACCAGGCCCAATGCCGAAAATCGGGCGATCGCGAATCATTTCAAATACAGCATCCCACACATTTCGGCGAAAATTATTACTGCTATCCTTACGGTCGGCAAAAATACTGAATACTCGCAGCCGCACTGGCTCTACAAATATCACTGCTAGCACCAATAGGCCGATCAAACCTCCTAAAACAATCGGTATTGACCAAGTACGCCAAAAACGAGGCATTTCCACGCTTTTCCAAAAAACTAGCAATGCCATCACAGCTAAAACTGCCACCACTAGTCCAATCCAACCACCACGACTAAAAGTCAGAATTAGGCAAGAGCTATTGACAATTAGCATTGTTAATGCTAGAGCCTTTTTAGGCCAGCTTTGCCATGCAAAAATTGCCACTAAGCTAAAAATTACTGCTGGTAATAGATATCCAGCCAATAAGTTGGGATTGCCTAAATAACTGTAGACTCTTGTAGTCTTAGACATAGGAGATTCTGGATCGACCCAAGTTGCCAATGCTGTGGCTCCAAAAAACCATTGCCGCAACCCGTATACACTAACAATTAACGATACGTGCAGATAAAGGATGATAATCCAAGAACGGAGGCGAGGCGACCTTAAGACCCTGGCACAAAGGGTAAATAGTAGCAAATACAAGGTCAAGGTTCCCAAGTCGTTAAGTGCCGCCTTTTTCACTGGTGACAATGCCGTTGCAACTGCGGCAACTCCCCAGTAGAGCAATACCAGCAAGTGAATGGGAGTGACTGACGAGACATTTGCTGGTGTTACTTCATCAGATATAGTCAACAACAGCCAAAATCCGACACAAGCCACCAGCAAAAAACCCACCAATGTACTCGAAGCAAAAGGTGCTAGAGCATATATTAAGCTGAGTAAAGCCGCTGCGATCGCATCTCCCCATTGAAGCAAGACGCTAGTTTGCCGCCAAGAACTTAGCAATCCCACCAGAGAGCGGTGTACATAACTGGTAGCAAGATATTCTTTGAGCGGTAAAGTTGATAGAGTAAATCGTTGCCAGACTAAATTCATAAAAAACATTGCGATCGATTAGCCTGCCGACGCAGAACTTGGAATCGATCATAATGCCTATAGCTATAAAAAGGTAATAACAGAAATTGCACATCACGCGATGGCGCTCTTATTCCTAGCCATCAGCCAATAGAAAGTTAAGAATAGTTCTTCATATACTGAGTACAGCTTGATGTAAAATAGTGGCGAATTGAGGGTTGAAATTTAAAGGCATAGGTAAGCGCAGAAGCACACAGAGAATTAATCAAATCTAAATAGAAAATACGTCTTTCCCAATCTCCATTACCCCTTATCCCCAGAGGGGGCCCCACCTTCTTCAATCCCCACAATTAGACATCGCTAATTGCTTGTGAGGAAGTCGCTAGTTGCAGTGGCAAAGAAAGCACATAACGATATCCTGATTCTGGTGAACCTTGAATCAAAATATGTCCACCGTGCAATTCTGCCAGTTGACAACTTAGTAATAGGCCTAAACTTTCACGAGAAAGACTTCCATGTGATTTAGCTAAATTTATACCTGAACTATTAGCAAAGAAGTTTGAGTGGGAATCACTCAAGTTTTTGGAATTTTCCACTGCTACTGATGAAGTATCTAGTTGTTCTTGTCTTTCTGTATGAGTATTGTAAGTTGCGATCTCACCTGTAAGCTCCAGCAGCGACAAAGAATTGAGACGGAAGTAAGGATCGACCTCTGTTATGCCATCCCCTAACCAGGGATGAGAAACCCAAATAGTAATGTTGAGCGTATCTTCTTTATAAGAAACATGAATGCGAACAATGCTACCTGTAGCCGAAAGTTGAATCACACTGAAAACCAGATGATAAAGCATTTGCCGCACCTTGTCTTTATCTAAAGGCCAAATGCGATTGCGGCCTGGTTCTATAGACAGGCGAATATCTTGCTCGCGGCGATTAGCTACTTCTTCTAGGGTATTGATAGCTTGTTGGCATAGCATTTCAATATCCACGGGAGCTAGATTTAGTACAGTTGAGTTTTCGTCCATCGCTCCTAGTTCGGTAATTTCGTTTACTAGGGAAAGTAAGTACCGACCACTGTGTTGGATAATTTCCAAATATTCTCTCTGCTTAGTCGTCAAAGGCCCATAAATCTCACGTCCTAAAACACTAGCCATACCGAGTACAGACGTTAGGGGCGTGCGTAATTCCTGAGTTAGCTGACTCAAAAGTTCTAGCTTCAGTTGCTTAGTAGAAACAGAGTCGTTATCTTGAGCGGATGCAGTGATTTTAATATCAGTATTACGTTCCTCATTCAGTGAAAATATCGGAACGTTCTTGGCAGCGCTTGATTCGAGTTTCCCTTGCAGGAGTCTATTACGTTCAAATTCACTCATACTCCAACGAGCAATGATTTGTAAAAACTCAATATCTCGGGTTGTAAAATTGCGCGGGACTAAATCCATCACCGCTAATGCACCTAAACAATGTCCCTCAGCATCAATTAATGGCGCTCCTAAGTAAGCACGAATACCATAATCTTGCACTAACTTGCTGCCAGCAAGTACTGGATCGGTAAGTTTATGCGTATCATTAATTACAAATACTTGAAAGCTGTCTACTACCTGAGTGCAAAATGATTCCCGGCGTAGTAGTTGGCGGCTTTGTGCCAAATGATTCATTAGTCCTAGTCTAGATAAGCCTATCGCCGATTTGAACCAATGGCGTTCTTGATCCACAAATCCCAATATCGAAATTGGTGCTTCCAAAAAGTGGGCAGCAGTCTGTGTGGCTTCTTCAAAAACCGGAATCGTTTCTGGTTGCTGCAAACCTAAATCGGACAAAGCTTTGAGGCGTTGCTGTTCTCTTGATTCATGAGAATCCCAACCATCCTTTAGGGCAAATAATTTGTTTTCAGGCTCTATCATTGCCACTGCTACCTTAATAATTTCTCTATTGTGTTAATTGATCCAAGTCCTATTTCTAGGTTATCAATTGCTATTTTTAAGCATTCCCTAATTTTGCCTCTGACAAACAAATTTAGGGCAAAAATTTTTTCTCCCTTGCATTAAGCCAAGATGTGGTGTCTGCTAGTTACTAGTTACTGGTGCTGAATGTTCTTTATTTAGCACTGATGTAGTCTTTATCGCTTGAGATTTTCCAATCAGACTGCGTTAGATTTGAATTCAGCCAGGGTAAGCTAATGCTAAGGATACAATACAAAGGGGCTATCATTCTTTATCTATATAAGGGAAAATTTTGACTGGAACATTCAAGGTAAATTTACTTAAAAAAATAGATGTTAATGTAATAAAATATAGACATTTTACTGATAACAACTAGCACCCAGAGATGATAATCCTAGTGCAAGATGACCTAAATAGGCTAACCATATCCCTACGGATTAGCAAACTACCAAATTATTGAAAAGCCCAGTTTCTGAACTTTTTGAATTTTGAGAGAAGTCTGATGGCAACTTCGGGCACTCAAATTAAGAGGGCGTGATTTTGAAAACCATAACCGACTAAATAATCGATCGAAGCCTTTATCCAAATAGATTAAATCTACGACAATTTCATGCCGAAAATTGTACAAGGTTTTCTATTTTTTCCATGTGAGGAAACATTTTTTGAGGACGACTGGTAATGAATAAAATGGCTATTAGAGTTCCTTTTGTAGACCTAAAGTTACAACATGAACCAATTCAAACGCAATTGCAAGATGCAATCCAATCTGTATTGGAACGGGGAGATTTTATTTTAGGACAAGCACTTTCAGATTTTGAAGCAGCATTTGCGGCAGTATCTGGTACGGCTTATGGAGTTGGTGTGGCATCAGGAACAGATGCGATCGCTCTGGGATTACAAGCGTGTAATATTGGTGCTGGCGATGAAGTGATTTTACCCGCAAATACTTTTGTCGCCACCTTAATTGGGGTGCTACGTGCTGGCGCCAAGCCAATTTTGGTAGATTGCGATCGCCAAACTGCTTTAATTGATTTAGAAGCCGCAGCAAAGGCAATTACGCCTCAGACTAAAGCAATTATCCCCGTGCATCTCTATGGTCAGATGGTATCACCACGCGATTTAGTGAACTTTGCCGATACCTACAAACTCCTAATTTTTGAAGATGCCGCCCAAGCACATCTGGCCCAAAGAGACGGATATTACGCTGGTTCAATAGGAATAGCAGCAGCTTTTAGTTTCTATCCCAGCAAAAATTTAGGAGCATTTGGGGATGGGGGAATGCTGCTGACACGAGATTCAGATGTAGCCCAGAAGATGGTACGCTTGCGAAATTATGGTGCATCGCAAAAGTATTTTCATACTGAACCAGGTACAAATAGCCGCTTGGATACTTTGCAAGCAGCAATTTTACACAAAAAACTTCCATATTTGCCGCAGTGGAATCGCGATCGCCTGACTATTGCCCAGCAGTATGATAATGAACTAGCACCCTTGGCAACTGCTGGAATTATTCCTATAGAAAATCAAAGTGATACAGGACACGTTTATCATCTTTATGTGATTAAAGTAGATGATTCTTGCCCAATAGAACGCCAGCAACTCCAGGAAAAACTCACGGCGGTGGGAATTCAAACTGGCATTCACTATCCAATTCCTTGTCATCTCCAGCCAGCATTCACCAATTTAGGCTATCAACTGGGAGATTTTCCCCAAGCAGAGAAGTTGTCAAAGCAAATATTATCATTACCGATGTATCCTGGTTTAAGTAGTAGCCAAGTCAAAGAAGTTGTAGCAGCGATCGCCAATGCAGTCTCAACAAGTTATCAGGGAGATAATCTATCTACTGCTGACCTGGGCAGCGTGGTAGCCTGAAGTTAATTCATACTTAATTTGTCCTTTGTCCTTTGTCATTTGTCTTTTCTCATTTATCCTTTGCAAATGACCAATGACTAATGACCAATGACTAATGACCAATGACCAATGACTAATACTGAAAATCATGGCACTCCAGCAACAGGTTAAAAATATAAACGCATCAGGCTTGTTAAATATAGCTATTTTAGGCGTTTTGCTGCTGCTTTATGCTCCAATATTGCTACACTGGTTGGATGGTTGGCTGCACAAAAATATCAGTACAGAACACGAATATTTCAGCCACGGAATTATTGGTCTACCATTTGCGGCTTATCTGGGCTGGATGAACCGGAAAAAGTGGAAACGTTTGCCAGATACGATCAATCCTTTGGGCGCTGTTTTATTGTTATTAGGGGCAATTTTTTATCTTAGCGGTGTTACAGAGTGGGTTAACCTTTCTTTGCCCGTGATATTAATCGGATTATGCCTGTGGTTTAAGGGAATAGCAGGTTTGCGATTACAAGGATTCCCTCTACTACTAGTATTTTTAGCAACCCCAACAGCATTACCTTATCTCATTGCTCCCTATACCATGCCTCTCCAAAGCTTCATCGCTGGCACAGCAGGCTTCATACTGAATCAATTTGGGATGGAAGTAACCGTAGATGAGATCAATCTTTACGTGGGAGGACGGATTGTAGAAGTTGCTCCCTATTGTGCAGGGCTGAAAATGTTGTTTACGACTCTCTACGTGGGCTTGATGCTGCTTTATTGGACAGATGCTTTGTCTTCACGGCGGACAACTATATCGTTTTTATCTCTTGCTGCGATCGTTAGCGTTACTGCCAACATCATTCGTAATACTTTACTGACTTTCTTTCACGGCACGGGTCAAGAAGCGGCTTTTAAATGGCTGCATGAGGGTTGGGGTGGCGATCTCTATTCTGCTTGTATGCTGGTGTCACTAGTGCCCTTACTGAATTGGATTAATACCTATTTTTCAGCATCTCTAGAAACTGAGCAAGAGGCAGAAACTTAGAACTATTGGGCATTGGGCATTGGGCATTAGGCATTGGGCATTGGCACAGGAGCAGAGGGGAAAATTTTCTGCAACTTCTCCCCTGTTCTTCACTCTCCCCTCCTAACTCTTTTAATCTTTCATCATTTATACGTAAGTCCTAAATATTACTGAACTCACAATGTGATTTTATAAAGTAAGATTTTGCCTAAGTATTGCAAATTTTACTGATGATTTCCTTCTCTAAATTTTTCAAGGAAAACCAATTGACTCAGGTAGCAGCACTTTTATTATTGCTACTGCTGCTAGCAATGGCGGGGGTTCCCGGATATCTGACAGGACACTGGCAATGGAAACAGCCGCCCCCTGTTCCTACCCTCCACGAATTAAAACAGATTCGCAAGACTGGGTTAACCCTTCCTGGTTGGCAAACCATTGAACAAGCAGAACAGCAAATTGGTGAACATAATTGGTCTTTGCAGGTAGTTAAAAAAGAAGGTTCCGAATCCCAGGCAATCCTGCTTTTATTGCCGCAAAATGGGCCTATGGATCAACCAGAGGTAGAGTGGACAGATGTTAACGGCTGGGGAAGGTCACGCTGGGGAAAGTGGGATATAGCTCAATCTCGTTCTGCGGAATTTACTGTGAAACCATCTGCAAAGTTGGCTTCTAATGTCGAAACTAAAGTAGAAGCTAGATTCTTTCGTGCCTCCACACCACAGCAAACCTTCGCTGTTTTGCAATGGTATGCTATGCCAGACGGGGGAAATCCATCACCTTTTCACTGGTTCTTGGCAGATCAACTAGCACAATGGCGCAAGCAACGCACTCCTTGGGTTGGCGTGAGCATTCTGATTCCAATGGAACCTTTGGGTCAGGTAGAAACATCTTGGTCTTTAGCTCAGTCTATTGGGGAAACAGTTCAAGCTGCATTAATGGCAGGCCCTTTGTAGAGTCTGTTTTGATGCCCTTGCGCAGAGATTTATCAAGAGTATCTCTATAAATTGTGTTCAGGCTGAAACTCATCTAAAATGATGTTAACAACATCAAGTTAGAAATTAAATTTAGCAAAATTATTCTCTTTTTCTTGGTAAATACTTGTAGGTAAAAGAGACATTGAAGGCATTTTTAGAGTAAAATAACCACTCGGCGCGACTAATTTCTATCTAAATATTTTCTGCACCAATGTTCATAGATGCTAGTTATTATATGCGTGGATTCAGCGCCTTGTGTTTTGTCAGTCTTCAAGTAGGAGTTTTCTTAACAACACCTATCCAACTTGTTGTCGCCCAGCCTTTTCGATCTCAAGGACAATCACCAAACCTATTCCCCTCGCCTGTGCCAGTTAATGAAGTTGCACCTAGTGGTGTAAATGAAGAAATTTCTCCGCAACTCAGTCGCTACCTCTTGGGGCCAGGAGATGCAATTGGTGTTGTGCTTCAGCGTCCTCCCGGCCCGTACCGCTTAGGCATAGGGGATGGAATTAGCGTTTCGGTTCAGCGCTTTCCAGATTTAAGCTTTCAAGCTTTAATCAACCCAGAAGGTAATATTGCGGTGCCGTTATTGGGAACAGTTTCTTTACAAGGTTTAACCCTAGAAGAAGCTCAAGAAAAAATTCGCTTGGGTTTAAATCGTTATGTTGTCGATCCAATCATAGTTTTAGCCTTAGTAACGCAGCGTCCAGACCTCAGTTTTCAGGCTGTAATTAGTCCAGAAGGCAACATCATCGTGCCACAAGTGGGAACGGTGTCATTAAAAGGTTTAACTCTAGAAGAAGCTCAAGAAAAAATTCGCCTGGGCTTGAGTCGCTTTTTCCCAGATCCAATCGTGGTAGTATCCTTGGCAGGAACGCGACCAGTTCAAGTTACCATTAGTGGGGAAATATTTCGACCAGGAATTTATCCAATTAATTCACCAACACCTCGTGTTGCTGATGCTTTGCTAGTATCTGGTGGTTCAACGTTGAATGCAGACCTGCGACAAGTGCAAGTACGCCGAAAGTTAATCGATGGTTCTGTGATTTCACAAACGATTGATTTATACGCAGCACTGCAAAATGGCGGTTCAATCCCGAATTTACGCTTACAAGACGGAGATGCGATACTCGTACCCCGTCGTGAAGTTGGTAGTGAGGATGGTTATGACCGCAATTTAGTAGCACGTTCATCCTTGGCTACACCACAGATTAGAGTCCGAGTTTTAAACTACGCTGCGGGTGGTCTTTCCATTCAAGCACTGCCTAACGGCAGTACATTTGTAGATGCTTTGGGAGGTGTAAATCTAGACACTGCTAATCTGAGAGATATCGCTCTGGTTCGCTTTGATTCGGAACGAGGCAAAGCTGTTACCCAAAAACTTGATGCTAAAAAAGCTCTAGGCGGTGATGCATCGCAAAATGTAGCACTTCAAGATAACGATGTTATTGTTGTTGGTCGGAACCTCATTGGTAGAATTACTAATTTCTTGACCACCATTACCCAACCTTTCTTCAATGTTCAATCTTTTCTCCGGTTTTTTGACAACATCGGTGGTGGATCGAATTAGTAACATTAAAGAAGGATACAACCTAGAAATAGTTTGGAGTGTAAAAAACCACATCTCTAACTGAATATTTGAATTTATTAATGGAAAAGTCTTAAAGATATCAACCGATATATACAGTAGGAAGTTGATAGCATACTTGTATCAAAGCCACTATCTTTGTTTGGTGCTTCCTAAATTTTGAATTTTGTATTTTAAATTTTGAATTGGAGCGAAGCGACCATGACCCCACCAATTGTTAAACGCTATCTGATTGCTTTTGATAAATATAAATGGATTGGACTAGCTAGTTTTGGTTTAGTTGTCGCCGGATCAACTGTGGTAGCTATGCAACCAGAGCCACCTACTAGCTATATAGCATCTGGGGCACTTACTTATAGTGGGCCGCCAGTTTCTTTCTCTGCAACTGGTAATGAAATCCAACAGCAAGGGAAGGAACTAAATGAGGAAGTTTTACTATCAAACCAGATAATTGCAGGTGTGGCTGAGAAAGTCGGTGTCAAACCGAAACAACTCGGTGCAAGTCTTGCTCTTGCTCTACCTAAAAAAAATGCTAAGAGTGGAGAATTAGAATCTTCTACCTTTGAACTTAAATATGTAGATAGTGACGCCAAACGAGGCATACAAGTATTGACAGAATTGATGCAAGCAATGATCAAGTTGAGCAGTGACATCAATACTGGGCGCTTACAAGCAATTATTCAAAAGATTAACGATCGCACACCACAAGCTAAACGGGAATTGCAAATTGCTGAAAAGAAGCTGGAACAGTACGATCGCGTCGAGCGAACAGCAATCTTAGCCGCAGAGAATGGCAGCTTGTTAAGCGCCATTACTGCCAGCCAAAATCTCCAACGGCAAATTCAATTAACTATTTCTGGGGTTGATGGTCAAGTTCGCAGTTTACAAAATAAGTTAGGCTTAACAGTCGGACAAGCTTATGTTTCTTCTGCTTTGAGTGCCGATCCAATTATTGGGAACTTACGAGCGCAAATTTATCAAAGTGAATCGCAAATCGCTTTACTCAGAAAAGATTTGCGGCCGGAACATCCAACAATGGTGCAGTTAATGCGTCAGAAACAAGCTGCTGAGGAATTACTCCAACAACGTGCTGCTGAAGTTTTAGGTGGTGGTGGAACGGCGGCTCCGCTTCAGGGTAGCGTTGCAGGTATTCGCACTCAAAGCAGCTTAGATCCAACACGCCAGCAATTGGCAAACCAAATGGTGTCTTTACAAACCCAACGGGAGACATTGCAACAACAACTAGCTCAAGAAATCCAACTAGAAGCGCGGCTCCGGCGAGAGTATGCTCTGATACCCAATAAGCAATTAGAGCGATCGCGTTTAGAACAGGAGGTTGGACTCAAAAAAGCTATCTATGACCAAATGCAGGCGAAGCTAACCGATGCCAAAACCGCAGAGGCAGAAACTACTAGCAGCCTCAGTATTGCCAGACGCCCCGCAGTCACTGTCGATCCCAAACCTCCAAAGAGTGTGCCTATTACCCTTGCTGTGGGTGGTTTCTTAGGTGTATTGATTGGTGGCGGGGTGATATTTTTGTTGGGAGCGCTGGAAGGCACTTTCAAAACCAGGGAGGATATCCGCGAGAGCCTCAAGCAACGAGAAGTGGCACTGTTGGGAGAATTGCCTTTAATGCCAGTTGATGATTTGGAGCCAGATGCTGTACCGGTAGTATTTTCCCAAGATTCTCCTTATTTAGAATTTTATGAGAAATTCCGTAGTAATATGCGCCGGATTGGTGGTAAAAACTTAAAGGTAGTATTGATTACTAGCACCAGTAGCCTAGAGGGGAAAACGGCAAGTGCTTATAATTTGGGTGTTGCTTCCGCTCGTGCTGGTAAAAGAACCTTAATTATCGAAACAGATTTGCGATCGCCTTCCCGTTGTACATCTTTAAAAGTAATTCCTGACCCTGAAGCCACTATTGAACCCCTACGTTATTACGCTAATTTGAGTGAATGTATTCGTTTAGTTCCTGATGTAGAAAATTTATACATTCTTCCCAGCCCTGGCCCAGTACGGCAATCCGCTGCTATTCTTGAATCCAGCGAAATGCGGCGGCTGATAGAAGATGTCCGCGAACGGTTTGATTTAGTCATTTTAGATACTAGTCCCCTCAGCATATCCAATGACCCATTGTTAATTCAACCCTACAGCGATGGGATCGTACTGGTGGCGAGACCAAACTATACGCAAGAGAATATGCTAGGTGAAGCTATCGATCAATTGGTTGAATCTGAACTGGGGTTATTGGGAGCAATTATCAATGGTGCTGATATCATTGTTTCTGCACGTGAAGAAGTTGCAAAATCATCAACATTTACATCTGAGGTAGAACAGTCAGAAGAAGTTTCAGCGAGTGCCAACAAAAACTAATAGTTTCAAATGTGGAAATTTTAACTTGAGTATCGCATTCGCGTTGGCGTTCGCTTTAGCGTTTTTGAAAGAGAAGGGTCTCGCAGAACATTGAAAGGTAGCAATTTTTTTGCTAAGAGTTTCAGGAAATGGTGTATTTAGTCGCGCCGAAACAAGCCAAATAAGGGAGCAAGAATTACCCCAAATACAAAACCACCGATGTGCGCCCAATATGCAACTCCACCAGTTTGCACAGTCATATTAGCGGCTGTTTGGAGGGTAGCAAGACCGGATATGACATTTTGCACAACAAAAATTCCAATTATGATTAGTGCTGGAACTCTGATTGTGGTGATGAAAAACCCCAAAAATATTAAAGTCATGACTTGAGCGTGGGGAAAGCGGATAATGTACGCACCCAAAATCCCAGAAATTGCACCACTTGCCCCCAAGGAAGGAATCTCAGAATTCATCCCAATAAACCATTGGCACAAGGCAGCTAAAGCACCACACGCCAAATAAAAAATCAGATATTTGGCATGACCCAATCGATCTTCAATATTATTGCCAAAAACCCAGAGAAACACCATATTTGAGATTAAGTGCCACCAACCACCGTGTAAGAATTGCGACGTAAATAACGTTATCCACTCTCCATTCAAATTGGTGGTTAACTCTTGAGGCACTACTGCATACTCACTGAAAAACTGACTCAATTGTGGATGTGACAGGCTCACCTCGTGAATAAAAACTAAAACATTCATGCCAATTAACCCATAAGTGAAATACGGGGTGATTCGCGTCGGATTTTCATCGTAGAGGGGAAACACAGGTGTTTTTCCTAAATTATTGACTAACTGCAATATAGCTTGTCAGGCTAGCAGTTGCGAAGGTTAAACAATTTCACCTATTAAATTAATCAGTATAATTGGGGGTAACAAAGATACTATGAAAAATTACTTATACCAAGATTCTTCCTGAGATTTATCGCTAAATAAACCCAACAGTGGGCCGAGAATTGCCCCGAAGATAAACCCGCCTGCATGGGCCCAGTAGGCAATACCGCCACTTTCCATACCGATGTTAGTACGTGCTTCCAGGCTGGTAAGTCCGTAAAAGGCTTGTTCGAGAAACCAGAATCCTAAAAAGAAATATGCGGGGACACGGAAAGTTGGGAAGAAAAACCCTAAAGGTACAACGCCAAGGACTTCGGCGTTCGGAAAGCGGAGAATGTATGCACCCATAACACCTGCGATCGCACCACTTGCACCCAAAGAAGGAATGCTAGAATCTTGAGCGAAGAACCACTGGGTCAAAGATGCCAAAACACCGCAAGATAAATAAAACAGTAAATATTTGGCATGACCTAACTTATCTTCAACATTGTTGCCAAAAATCCAGAGAAACAACATATTCCCAGCTAAGTGCAAGAAACCACCGTGCAGAAATTGGGAAGTAATCAAAGTTGCCCATTCTGGAACTGGTTGATGTACAGAGATACCTGCAAAACTTAAACTCAGTTCTCGTGGAACTACAGCCGCAAGGCGTAAAAATCCATTTAATGCTTGTGGGGGAAGATTTGCTTCATAAAGAAAAGCGAGGACATTGACAGCAATCAACCCATAAGTTACATAAGGGGTGATTTTTGTCGGATTATTATCTCTAATGGGAACCACGAGCGTTTTTTCCTGATTTTAAGACAGCAATTCTACAATACGGAATTTTGTAAGTAGTTTCTTCTGCCTCGTGGATAGATATCAGTTTAATATTTGAGATTTACTGTAGGACTTACCTCAATTCTAGGGTCTTCCAGACTGCAAAAGTATTTGAGAATAGTATCGTCGTAACTTAGTTTTTCCGGCAGGTATTGAGTTCAAGCTAGAGATTTTGTGAGAAGCTGACCATCCAAAACCAGGCTAAGTTGCCCATTGGCAAGAATGCTAGTTCCTTGGATATAAGCAGCAACCGGGGTTGCTTCCCCCAGAGGATGGATTGCAGAGGATTGCTTGCCGATGATGCAATCTACTTCTAAAGCACATCGTTTGTCTAAGTAACGAAATACTAATAACGGCTTATCCTGTTTGAAAGCATTTAGTGTATCTGTGCTGTAAGTAGTAACTGAGGTGGGAAGGTGGTTAGGACAAGTCAGCACATCAGTCAATAAGTAGATAGGGACGAGCATTTCTGTTGTTAGATCCTCCTCAGCATAACCAAGCAAGCCACTGGTGCCAGAAGACTGCAATAATAACATCCGTCCCGCTTGAGTTTGGATAATTTGTTCGGACTGGGATAGACAAATCTGCTCTACAGAATCGGCAATAAATGCATAGACTCTGGAGTTAGCTTGACAGACGATAAGTTGAGCAATTTTGCGATCGAGGGGAATTTGGAGCGAGAAGGCTGTACCATGTCCAGCTTTAGACTTCAATACTATTCTTCCCTGAATAGCTGTTAATTGCTTGCAAACTTCAGTTAATTCTACTCCTAACTCTAAGGCAGCACGATCGCACAAAACAGATGAAACCTCTGGCTCAAGTACCAGTTCAGTCACTTGTAACATATCCCCTGGTTTTGTCAGGGCGAACCCTTGGGCTAAAGCAGGTTGATAAATTTGAGATAAGTTAAGTCCTGCACCATCATCACAGCCATCAATAATCAGTTGATTTCCTTGCTGATAAACTTGAATTTCGATGATCCCGTTGCTATTTTTACCAAGGTGTTGGCGCGTTTGACCAGACTCAATGCTTTGCTCTAGTAAATAGCAACTTATATGCAACAGAAGGACACGGAGGCGATCGCTAAACGCGCGATCGACTTGGATATCGCTAATTTGTAAATGTAGTCTAGCAGACTTATCTTGTAAAGCTTGTAACTGAGACCAAAGCCGATGCAACGGTTCTAAGGCTACTTTTAAAGGAATAGTTGTAACTGTTTTGACTAAATTGGAAGAATGCTTAAGTAACTTTTCCTGCTGTATGAGTTCTTGTTTGAGTTGATGATGATTGTTATTGAGCGAATCAACAGTTGATGCCACCTGAGACGCTTGGGCCAAGACAGATTGCAGAGTACTGTATAATTGCTGAGAGCGAGAAGCAGCTAGAGGAGAAAGGGTATCTGAAATTGCTGCTAAACGTCCTGACCATTCCTGTAGGTTATCGAGCAGGTGTTGTAATCGTTTAACTTGTCGGAGCAACCGCCCGATCGTATGTTGCTGTTGTTCTTCTTGACAGGCTTGCTGATTATATGTAGTTAATAATGTTGCAACTAGCGCGTTTAGTTGTTCGAGATGCTTAATATTGATGGGTATAGCGGCTGGAATACTTGTTGCAAGAATGGTAGAAATCGATTCTTGTAAAGAGAGTGGATGGCGATCGCTCAAAGATTTAACTAGGGATGCAACAGAAGTTTCAGTAGGCAGGGAAAAATCCCCCAACCAAGCATGAAAATCTCCTTCCTCCAGGTTTACTAGTTCCTCTACATTGGCGGAAAGCCGTTCAGCATCTAGGTGACTAAAGCTACTAACCTGGAGGTTAGTTTCACTTACTAGTTTCCTGTCAAGACTTTCCTTGTCTTTAACTATAACTTGCTCTGGTAGAGATATAGAAGCTTCTAGCTCGGCCAAGGAATCGTTAAACTGAATAACTGGTTGATGTTCCTGCGGTTGCTCTAGCGATGTCTCAAGGTGTGTATCCTGGGAATCGCCAAATTCTGCTTGCAGACGCGCAACAATGGCAGACATCCGCTCCAGAATTTCTACTTCCTCAATTTTTGAGGCTGTTAAAAATGCCATCAGCAGCATCTGTAGGCAATCTAATCCTTCCGATAACAGGGAGGCGATTGGAGCGTCAATAGTTGCCCGATACTGATGCAAAAGCTGAAAAATCTCTTCTAGTGCAGCCGCAACTATCGCAATGGTATCTAGTTCGGCTGCTATAGCAATCGAATGCAGAGAGCCAGCAGCTTCCATGAGAGCCAAAGCTGTACCGGGGTTACTGTCTTTTGTATAGTTAGGCAACTCCTGCTCCAAGAACAGTAACAAATCGATCGCTTCTTCTAGAAAGCGATCGTCGTTCTGCGGTTGGGGGACAAAATCGGTACTCATGAACGTAACTCTCAGTTTCTATGGGGTTTGTGACAATTCTATGGTTTCGGCATTGATTTGAGGGTACAAGCAGCGATGTCAGCGATCGCTCTAAATTGCTCTTGGATTTGCGCGATTGATTCCAGCCCCGCACTGATTTGTCCGTTGCACGGTTCGATAGCAGAAGCAACATCTACTGCTGTCACCTGTAGTTCCTGGAACCATTCCTCTACATTTAGGGTGCTTTCGCGGGCTTGATGGGCGAGAATTTCCACCTGTTCGGCAGCAGTTAGCAAACCTCGTTCTTGCTCGCTAGCTTTTGTTGCTTCGATGGCTGTATTCAAAGACAAAATCTGAATCTTGGTACTCAAGCTTTCCACAAGGCGAACAAAGCCAGAAGTTTGCTGACAGAATTCACCGAGGTATTGCAGCTGTTTATTTGTAAAAGCAACAGTATCTTGAATAGACATTAAATGCTCACTGGTCAGTTCGGCAATTCTTGCTCCTTCTTGTACGGTTTGGCTCACCTGCTGGAATGGCACTAGTAACTCAGACAGATCGAGGGATTCAAGCTGTTGAGCAGGTGGAGCTACTATTTCAGCCGAGTGCAAGTTAATTGTCAACATCATTCCTACTTGTTGCAGCAAACTGCGCTCTGATTCCTGCCATTGTCGGGGTGCAAGGCAATGATGAATAACTAAAAAACCCCAAGGCTGTTGTTTGACAATCAAGGGCAAGCACAGGCTAGCTTGCACCTGAAAGCGTTGCCAAAATTGCTGTTGGCGCCCAGTTAGTTCTAATAATTCAGTTGCGTCACTAACATCGGGTTTAGTAACAAACAAATTTATCGGTAGGGATTGGTTGAGCAGGGATATCCAACCCGCTTGTGTAGCTTCAGCGATCGCTCGAGAGCGATTATCTTCTTCAAAACGATAAATCAGGACGCGATCGGCGTTGAGAACATCTTGAAGGGCCCTGACTGTAACCTCCAAAAGTGCAGTTTGGCCTTTTGCCAGCTGCATTTGCCGCTCGATGGTCACAAGTTGTTCTCGCTGGAGTTGAAAAGCCCTTTGCACATTGTCATCATTGTCACTGGGCGAATCCTTAGCCAAAGCTTGGATAAAAGCTTCGATTTGACTTACCTTCTGCTGCAATTGAGCGACCTTTGGCCCCTTAGCAGATTGAAAGACTGCTTTGATTAGAGCCACATTAGCCAAAATTTCTTCTATCGGGATTTGATTTTCAACAGGCTGGGTTTCAAAATTAGGGTCTAAGGTTGCGATCGTCACGAAAAACTCCTTGGCAGCATCAAGTTAAATCAGTGGGTTTGCCATTGCAATGTCTGGGCGATCGCTCTGGTGTCTAAAATCCAGCGATCGCCTGGTAGAATACCTCGAACAAAATTTAGTAGTTTGTTTGGGGAAAAGTCGGTTGGTGCTGATTGTGCTTGCTGTAAATCCTGCCACTCTACATCGTAGACATGAGCCACCAAAAATCCGATTACCTGATTTTGTAGCTCGATAACCAGAACCATTGGCTTTTCTGGTCGTGAGTGCCGCTTTAAAAGCGGCGCATAACCAAGCAAATGTTCCAAGTCAACCAGCCGCAGCATCTGTCCTTGCCAATTATAGAAACCTAAAATCCAACTTGGTAAGGCCGGAGCTGGGGAAATTTCTTGGCTAGCGAGATGAATAATGTCCTGTAATGAGTGGAATGGTAGCAATCCACTGCCTTGATTTCCCAAGGAAAAACGCAGAAATCTTTGCCGTTGTTCGCCTGATGTCAGCCCAGGAGCCAATAGCTGGGTTGTTCCCGGCAACCCCAACTTATCAGCCAATATCTGGTTCATGCCTAGAAGAAGTACTTTAAGTGGTTCCTCGTTTGGTGTTACAGATAAAACAGCCATGTGGCTCACACAGCTTAACTCTGCCACTTGCCGATAAGACCAAGGCACAGGACGCACAACTTCCAAAGGAATATCGATTAAGGCAGGGGGCTTGTCCACAGGAATGCCACAAATTTCCCCAGTCCGCGTTTGAGTCAGAAGTAAAAAGCGCCCTGAAGTGTCAACCGCAGAGAGAACTTGATGCGCCTGTTGGTCTTGTACTTGCGGAATTAACTTCTGGCGCAAGTCCACAATCGTAATAGTTTGCGCTCCCAAATCGACCATCCCGATCCCACTTTCAACCGTACTGCTAATAGGAGGACAAGCAATCACCTTGAGAACTGCACCAACTGGCAGGGCAAATAAATAGTCTGCGATCGTAAAAACAACGACTCGTAATGAGTCGTTTTCGGTCACAGCGCCTGATAATCGCTTAAACGGAAAGGGAGTGTTAAGCATAGCAAGTGGTTGGGGGTGAAGGAGGCAGGGGGCAGGGGGCAGGGGTTAACTCGGTAGATGGCGATAGCTGCTTGCAGGGGGTGAAGGAGGCAGGGGGCAGGGGGTAGGAGGAATACTGCTCTCTATCTTCTGCCTTTCTTGCTAAGGGATATGAACCGAATGGCACGCTTGATAACGGCAAACCCATTATATATAAGGCTTTTGGGTGTGGGGTGTGGCTGAGTGGGTGTAGTAAGTCAGAAATTTATTTGTATCCCCACTCATATTTACTTTTCTTGATTTTTCCCTACACCCAACACCCTACCCCCAACACCCTGCCCAGACGAGCTTTCAGCTTTACAAGCGTGCCATTCGGATATGAACCAGTTCGGCGATCGCGGCCAAGAAGTTCTGTTCGGAATAGGGTTTGGTCAAGTAAGCTTTCGCCCCTAGAGCTAAAGCTAATTGGCGGTGCTTTTGTCCGCTACGGGTAGTCAGCATCACTACAGGAATCCCTGATAAACGCTCGTCTTGGCGATGGTGTTCTAAAAACTCAAATCCATTCATCCGCGGCATTTCAATGTCACAAATCACTAGATCGACATCACCGTGTTGCAGCACTTGCGCGATCGCCTCTCGACCATCACCTGCTTGCAACACTTGATAATCGGCTTTCTGGAGCGTCTGCACCAAACTTTGCCTTTGTACAACTGAATCTTCCACTACTAACACCGTCAGTTGGTTAGGTTGAGCAACGGCTGTATTGACTTCAATAGGCTGTTGCTGCGGTTGCGTTATCGTTAGCTGGGATTGTTGACCCTCTAGAGCCAGAACAGGCTCAGGCGCGGGTAATAGTTTAGTTGCAATTGATGTCGGGGAAGTTGGCATTATATCTGTCTCCCAGGTTTGACGAACTAACTCCAACGGGTCAACGGTTAAGGTGAGGCTACCATTTCCCAACACGCTGTAGCCTTGGATGTAACTAGGTAAAGTCAGGACTCTGCCGAGGGATTTAATTACTAATTCCTGCTCGACTAAAATCTGATCGACTTGCAAACACAGATATTGCTGCTCTGTTTGCAACAGTAGCAGAGGTTCTACGGTGTTGCGTTGTTTGACTGGAAAAGGACTGAGGGTTAAATTGTGGTCTTGGGTGGATAAAGGATATTTGTAATCCAGCAAATTGGCAAGCGGGCGGATGGGAACTAGTTGCTGATTTTGCCCTTCTCCCCACTGCCAGAATTTTTGGCTGCCTTGCCCGTGTAAAGATTGCTGCACTTGAATCTGGTCTGGCTGCGGTAATAAAACCTGGCTAATTCCTTCAGACAGCAAGGCATAAGTAATACCTTGAGATTGACACACGAGCAAGCGTGCCGTTGTCAAGCTCAGAGGCAATTGCAGGATAAAGGTGGTTCCCTGCCCTGAAAGCGATCGCACTACAATCGAACCTTGTAAAGCTTGCAATTGAGTGCGAACGACATCTAAGCCGATACCACGCCCAGATAACTCACCAATCTGGTTAGCGGTAGAAAAGCCTGGTTCAAATAATAACTCTGCTAGTTGGTCTTCGGAGGCGTAGGCGGCTTGTTCGGGAGTCAGCAGGTGTTTTTCTATACCTCGCTGACGAATGGATTCCCAGTTTAAGCCTCGACCATCATCCCCTACCTCAATAGTAGTGCGGTTGCCTTGATGATAAGCTTGAATTGTAATTGTTCCGGTTTCTGGTTTACCCTGCTGACGGCGGGTTTCTATCGGTTCAATGCCGTGATCGAAGGCATTACGAATCATGTGCAGCAAAGGATCGTACAACTGCTCAGAAATGGCTTTATCCACCAGTACCTTCGTACCGCCAAGCTTGAGTTCAACAGGCTTATGATAAGTTGCTACCATCTGTTGCAGGAGGCGGGGTAATCGATTCAACACTGTTCCCAGTGGAACCATTCTGGCTTGCAGCAAATCTTCCTGCGCTCCTGAAAGCAGTTGCTTGCGCTTTCCAAGACTGAAGCGAGATTGCTGAACTAAGGTATTAAAAGCCTCAATCCGTTCTCCTAATTGCACCATATCTTCTGTCAGATTTTGCAGGAGAATGTGCAACTCGCTATAGGTATCCATTTCTAAGGTATCAAATTTAGATTGTGCTTCGGCAGTTGGAGAAGCAGGGAGAACTGAGCCTAGAGATGCATGTATATGTCGCTGCTTGCGTTCGGGAAGCAGCAGATGTCGATCCGACCAAGTAGAAACTTTACTAAGTTGTTGTTGGCAGTACAAAAACTGTACTAGAGTATCTTGAGCTGCTTTGTGGATGTGGTTAGATTGTAGGTTTTGTTGGTTTTCGTTGATTAGTAATTCCCCAATCGTGTGGCTGAGGCGATCGAGCTGTTCTATTGCGACTCGGATACTGGGAAGTGATGCCGATGACTGAGCTTGGAGGCTTGGTGCTGGTGGTGGAGAGGCTGGCCGATCTGAGTCTGAATATCGGCAGGATGTCTGTGGATCTCCGATCCAGATTGACTGTAAAATCCGATCTATGGCAGAGGGGACTACTACCGAATCCTGAGAAATTGGTTCTAGTACCTCTGGCGCTTTCGGTACGGAGTTATCAGTCCGCTTCGGGAAAAACGACCAAATTGATTCCGCTTCGTTCGCACTGAGGAGAGGAGATGGCTGATTCTCAGTTGTAGTCGTTTGTGTTGGTTGAGCAGCGATGAAAACTGGCTGCCCTTGCGGTTCTGGGACAGGAATAGTTAACCCTGCCCATTCTCGCAATTGTGGAGATATTTCTCCCCCTTGAGTGCGATCGCCTGCGAGTACTGCTGCTTGAGCTGCTTTAAAATTTTCTAAAGCCACCTGAGCAATTTGCAGTACTTTGTCTGGATACGCTTTGAGCGCGTTTAGGGTCGCCTGGGCAATTTCTTCCAATCCAGATAAGCCATAAGATGCTGCTAATTCGACAAAAAATTCTGCTTGGGAGTTGAGTGTTGTTTGAATTTGTTGCGGATCTTGGCTTTGGATGTCAGTTTCCAGCTGTTGCAAATCCTGGAGTACGCTCCCGGAAAAGATTGACTCTACCACATCAAAGCCAAGTTCTTCCGAACTGGGAAGCGGAGCCTCACGACCAAAAAAGTCGCCTAGTTTATGTTGGAGTTGGGCGAAGATGGAAGCAGTTCGATCGAGTATTTCTGTCTCATTGCAGGATAAGCCCATCAAGGCTGCACTTAATGGAGTTCGCAGGCACTCATAAGCATCTAGAAGCAAAGCACCCAATTCTGGATCGATTTCCAGTTCTGGAGCATATAACGCTTGGAATACATCTTCCAAATGATGGGCAATTGTCTGAATAGTTTCTTGCCCAACACTGGCAGCACTCCCTTTGATAGTATGGGCGCTTCGCATCAAGGCATGAACTTTTTCTATTGTTTTTTCATCAAGTAGACCGATCAGATTCTGCTCAATGGTTTGCAATAACTCTGCCGCTTCCGCAAGAAAAGCCTGCTCTTGATTACTGGGATCGGGGTTCATAACACATTTTGCGAGATTAATCAACTTTGAACTGGCTAACGCTGGTTTCCAGTTGTTGTGAAGTCATCCGTAGTTCCTCAAAAGACTCAGAAATGTGCATTGCACTTTGTGAAGTCTTGCGGGCGATCGCCGAAACATCCATCATCGCTTCTGTCAACATCTGAGATTGCTGACTTTGAGTGGAAACTGCTTGGTTAATTCCTTGTACTAGTCCACCAATTTCGTTGGTAGCTGCGACGATCGCACTCAGGGAATGACGAGTCTCATCGATCAATTTCGAGCCTTGGACAACTTGGGTAATCCCTACTTCCATTGCTTGGGTAACTTCGTTGGTTCCACTTTGAATTTCTTGGACGAGTCGCTCAATTTCTGTGGTGGCACTAGCTGACTGATAAGCCAGGGAACGAACTTCATCTGCAACCACCGCAAAGCCTTTGCCATACTCTCCGGCACGGGTAGCCTCGATCGCCGCATTGAGTGCCAGCAAATTAGTTTGAGTGGCAAAATTTTCAATCAAACTCACTACTTTCGAGATTTTCTGAGAAGCTTCACCTAGGCGTTTAATCTTCTTCGCTGTTTCGGAGACGGTTTCCCGAATCTCCAAAATGCCATCTACGGTTCTTTCCATCAGGGAATCGCCAGCTTGGACGGTGTTATTAGCTCTTTGAACAGCCTGTCCTACTCTTTGGGCATCAGTAGCAACTACCTGGGTGGAAGTTACCATCATTTGTAATTGTTCTAGAGCATTTTCGAGGCGTTCTGCTTGCTGTTGAGCTTGGTCAGATAGTTTAACTACTGAGATAGTGTTATTGCTGGAAGTTTCACTCACTCTGCCAGCAGCAATCTGCACTTGTCGGACTAAATCTCGCAAACTTTGGATCGTCGTGTTGTAACCATCAGCGATCGTTCCAATTTCATCTTCAGATAGGGGAGCGCGAACTGTGAGATCGCCTCTGAAGGATGGTTCCAAAGCCATGAGAACGCGTATTGCTCCTTGTTGCAGTTTTTCCCGTGCGGTGCGATCGCGCTCTGCTGCTTCTGCTAGTTGCTGCTCTTGAATACGCACCTGCGTTAGGTAATCTGCAAGATTGAGGGCAATACCAATCTGGACGCTGGCTTGGTTGAGAACATCCTCCTCTGATTGCTCCCACTGGCGCGGTGCGCTATTTTGATAAACTCCCATCAACCCCCAGAGCCGATTTTCTTGAAAAATCGGAGAAATCATGTAGGCTTTAGTTCCCCACATCTCTAATAATTGGATGTGGCATTCGTCATGACCGACAGTATATATATTGTCAACCCGCAAACTTTCTTTACGGGCATAACGCCCGCCTTTGTTGTACTGGAGATAGGTATCTCTAACTCTGGCAAGGCTAGTTCCCACCAACTTAGGCCAATCCCCAGTCACAGACTCAACTACAAATTCTCCAGACCAATCAGGCTCAAAACGGTAAACTCCAACTCGATCTACTTTTAGTAGCTGACGAAGTTCGTGGGTGGCAAACTGGACAAATTCCAGAACATCACTATGACTTTGAGCCATCTCTGTTAACCGACTAGGCAAGCGATAGGAAAATCGGGCGTTTGCTACTTCCCGTTCTGCCAGTTTGATCAGTTCCTCGTTCTTGTTTAAGGTTTGCTGTAAGTATTGCGATTGCTGAACGGCTACCCCAAACTGCGTGCCGATTTTCGCTACCAAGTTGATTTCATTATCTTGCCATTGCCGCGGCCCGTCATTCTGATATGCTCCTAACAAACCCCAGAGCTTGTTGCCGGCAATAATCGGGGTGATGATATAAGCTCTTATCTGGAATTGCTCGAGAATTTTTATGTGGCACTGGGCATGGCCAGAAGTGTAAATGTCATTGATAACAAACGTCTCGTTGTGGCGATAGCGTCCACCTTGGGTTTGTTGGAGGTGTTCGTCTTCCCAGACAGTCCTGATATCGGGGCCAACCAAAGCCACCCATTCCCGACTTACAGATTCGGCAATAAATTCTCCACCCCAATCTGGATTGAAGCGATACACTGCAAGACGATCGCATTCCAAATGCGATCGCAATTCTGGTAAGGCGTTGCGGAAAATCGTATCTAGCTCTTGAACTTGGCGGATTTTTTCTGACAGCCGTGTTAGCGCTCGTTCCCCTTCTGCGGTTCTGGCTAACTCTGCATTCTTCTTCTTGAGCTGTTCGATATACTTAACCTGTTGCAAGCCTATACCCATTTGCACTGCTACTTTTCGCAACAGTTGCACATCCTTGGATTTCCACTGCCGAGGGCCAGTATTTTGGTATGCTCCTAAAAAGCCCCAGAGTTTGTTTTCAATAAAGATCGGAGCGATTGTGTAAGCCTTAGCCTGGATTTTTTCTAATATCTCTAGGTAGCACTGAACGTGACCGACAGCGTAGATATCATTGACAACAAAGGTTTCATGATTGCGATAGCGTCCGCCCTGAGTTTCTTGTAAGTGCTCGTCCATCCACATCGTTTTGATGTCGGAACTAGCCAAAGACAGCCATTGATCTTTTACGGATTCGGCAATAAATTCCACACTCCAGTCGGGATGAAAGCGGAATACTGCTAGGCGATCGCACTGTAGTTGTTTGCGTAAACTTGGCAGCACATTCAGGAAAATTGTATCTGCTTCTTGAGCTTGGCGAATTTTTTCCACCATCCCTGTCAGCACCTGTTCCTCTTCTGCTGCCCGTGCCAACTCTGCATTCTTCGTTTTCAGTTCTCCGATGTACTCGGCTTGCTGCACGCTTAACCCCAACTGAATGCCCAGTTTGGTCAGCAATCGCACCTCCTCGGAATTCCACTGGCGCGGGCCGCTATTTTGATATGCTCCTAACAAACCCCAAAGTTTGTTTCCAGCAAAAATGGGGGCGATGGTGTAGGCTTTAGCCTGGAACTGCTCTAACAGGTCGATGTGGCACTGGGCATGACCAACAGTATAGATGTCATTGACGGCAAAAGTTTCATTGTTGCGATAGCGCCCGCCTTGGGTTTGCTGTAGGTGTTCGTCTTCACATACGGTTTTGATATCGGGGCCAACCAGAGGCACCCAGTCAGTTCCTACAGATTCAGCAATAAATTCACCACTCCAGTCAGAGTTGAAGCGATATATTGCTAGGCGATCGCATTTGAACAACTGCCGCAATTCTGCCAAGGTAGTGCGGTAAATTGTTTCTGGGTGGTGGGAATGAAGCATTCTATCCGTCATTCGGGCGATCGCATTTTCTACTTCAGCTACTTGGGTCATTTCTAGATTTTTTAACCGTAGCTGTTCGATATATTCAGCTTGCTGGAGAGCAATGCTCAACGATTCGCCGATCTGCAACAAAGCACCGGTCTCTTCATCAGTCCATTTGCGGACATCAGAATTTTGATAGCCTGCTAACAAACCCCAGAGATTACCAGCGCGGAAAATGGGAACAATGATATACGCTTTGGCTTGGAACTTCTCTAATGCTTCTAAATAGCAAGGTGAAAAACCAGCAGCATAAATATCGTTGACTTTGCGGAAGCGCTTTTCTTTGGCGTAAGTTCCACCCTGTGTTTCCTTAAGATAGGTATCGGCATCAGGTTTAACAGGGGAGCCATAATCCTTAACATGGCAACGCTCTGAAGATACCATGCCTGTTTTTAAAATGCTTTCTTGTTCCTGAATATCCAACAGGGACGACCAACCAGCAGCCACAGATTCAGCGATAACTTCTCCACTCCAGTCTGGATAAAATTGATAAACGACAACGCGATCGCATTTTAAAAATCGCCGCAACTCTTGGGTTGTAGTGCGGAAAAGGGTGCGAAGATCCGTTGCTTGCCCAATCTTTTCAATGATGCCGAAAACAGTACGTTCTCGTTCAACAAGTTTGGCTGACTCCTCAGAGCGGTGATAAAGTTGTTGCTGATATTGCACCTGTTGAATCGCAATACTAGATAGAGATGCAACCTGCACCATTAGTCGAACTTCACTATCTTTCCACTGACGAGGCTGAGAATTTTGATAAGCAGCCAGCAAGCCCCACAACTGTTCTCCCTGAAAGATGGCGACAATAATGTATGCTTTGGCTTGATAGGTTTCTAAAATTTTGATATAGCAGTCAGAAAAACCACCGCTGTAGATATCATTAGTGACTCGATATATCTGTCCGCGATGGAAATTTTTGCCTTGGGTGTGCTGAATGTAGCTATCTGCACTGTGCGATCGCCCTGTTGTCCCAGCTAATCCCCCTTCCTCTGCAAGGTTCCTAACACTACAATAGTTAACGTTCTTGGCAATTGCTGGATTATTTCGCTGTTCTTCTAACAGAGAAACCCACTCAGATCCCACAGATTCAGCAATAAATTCCCCAGTCCAGTCAGGATTGAAACGATATATTGCTACGCGATCGCATTTTAGTGACTGTCGTACTTCTTGGGTGGCAATGCGAAAGATGGTATCCACATCTTTGGACTGGAGAATTTTATTCGCTACACCAGTCAGGATTTGGTCTTTTTCCACTTCTTGTTGCAACGTAGCCTGAATCACGGCAACTTGCAGTTGCGCTTCTAATTCCTGCGCGAGCAATTTTAGCGACCTAATTTCAGCATTCTGCCACTGGCGAGGAGCAGTGCATTGCTGCACTACCAACAAGCCCCAAACCCCATCTTTTGTTAAGATTGGCAAGCTCAAACAAGCTCTGACCTGAAACCGCTCCATAAGCTGCTTTTGGTAAGGGGACAAGCTTGCAGTGTAGGTATCGGCGATCGCGACTAATTTTTCTTGTTGATAAACCTTGGCAGAACCTAACCCAAAAGTGACGGCGGGCAGTTTTTCCTTCAGCATTGGGGTAAAGCCATCCCTCATCGCCTCCGCAGCAACTATCCCCAGTGTCGGATTCGTAAACTCATACACCACCACGCGATCGGCTTGCAGTGCGCTTTGTACCTCCATGACAGCAGTAGCAAGCAAGGTATCTAGATCGGAAAATTGACGGATTCTGCTGGCGATCGCCTGTAATTGCTCTACCTCGAATCCATCTCCTCCGTCTTGATATGGCAAAACACTTACCAATTCTTTTAATTTGCGGATTCTGTCTCGCAATGGCCCTGTTTCCACCCAATCAGCTTGATCCAGTTCAGTTCGCAATTCTTCTAGAGTAGAAGAGATTTGCTGTTTTGCTCTTAGATCGACGGTATGCCCGTTATCGGTGTCCTTATAACCGTTGCCGGAATTTGAGTGTGGTTGGCTAGGTGTATGCATTACCATAATCTTTCTTGCTATGAAGGTTGTTAAAGTAAGTTAATCAGGCAGAGGGTAGGAGACAGAAGGCAGGAAGCTCTGAACTTTAAAGAGACTGAAGGGCTTGAATCACAACATGGGTGTCAATTAACATCAAAGGGCTACCTTGAGAATCCACAAAGTAACCCTGCAAGAACGAGCCTAGTCGGGCAGGTAACATCGATGCCGAAACCGCTAACCGCTCTTGGGGGTCATAAACTTCAATGCTATTGACTTGCTCCACCAACAGCCCGACGGTTTGATTCTGGACTTGAACGAGCATCGCCATGCCAGAGCTACGCACACTTTCTCGCCGACACCAGTGTGTTGCTCCCAACAAACTTGCTAAATCAAGAATCCAGATAGCTTCTCCCCGCCAATTCATGATGCCTAACAAGAATTCTGCTACCTGGGGTACTGGCAAAATCTCGGTGAGTGCAACCTGAATTACTCCCCGCAAATCAGCTAGTGGGAGTAAACCATTCACCTTTCCATTCAACGGAAATCTTAAAAACCTCTGGTTGTTTCCTTGGGGAGAGTTTTCAAGTCGAAATTGGCTATTAATAGGTAGCGCTCTAAAGCTATCATTGCCCTGTACCATTGCCCCAGTTTCCTTTAGCGAATAAATTTATTAACAGTCTGGAGCAAGGTATTTTCATCTACAGGTTTGACTAAATAGCCATCAGCACCACTCATATTGCCCCAAGTTCTATCAACATCTGTGTTTTTAGTTGAGCAAATCACTACCGGGATTGCTTTTGTTGTCGGATCGGCTTTCAACTTGCGGCAGAACTCAAATCCACTTTGGCCTGGCAAAATCAAATCCAGTAGAATCAAGTCAGGTTTTTGTTGTTTCAAGCGCAGTTGAGCCTCTTCACCACTGCGAACTTCATAAACTGAATATCCTCCTTGCTCCAGGTAACGTGTCATCTTTTCGGATTCTGTGAGGCTATCTTCAACTAAAAGAACTTTTTTCATTTTTATTTCCTAGCTATTTAATTCAGATTTTGAAAAATGATTGCGACAAATGAATTAACATCCAAAATCTGTTTTGAAAATGGGTGTAGAGGAGCTACTGGCATGATTGTCGCTTCAATCTAAACGTTTAAATACTTGTGAAGCACATTGAGTACTTTGTCTGCTTCTACGGGTTTACCCAAAAAGTCAGTTGCCCCTACTAATTTTGCTCGCATCCGATCTACTATTCCATCTTTCCCCGTTAAGATGACAACCGGCACATCTTTAAGACTTGGAGTTTTACGGATTTGAGAACAAATTTCATAACCATTCACTTTTGGCATCAAAAGATCCAAAAAAATGAAGTCGGGCTTGCTTTTAATTAGCTTTAAAACTGCCGTCAAAGAGTCTTGAATGCCAATAAAGCGATAATTTTGATGGGTAAGAATTTCCTCCAAACTGCGACAGATTGTCGGACTATCATCCACACAGGCTACTAAAGGTCTGGAGACATCAATAATTGCTTTGCTAGCTGCTGGGGGAGCAACTTGTATAACAGTGTTCTCTTCTGTCTTCAGTGAAGAATTGGAATGATTAACTGCACTCGACGGAGTGACAATTTGTTTGCTAGTCGCGGGGGGTGCAACTTGTATAACAGTGTTCTCTTCTGTCTTCAGTGAAGAATTGGGATTATTAACTGCACTCGACGGCGTGACAATTTGTTTGCTAGTCGCTGGGGGAGCAACTTGTATAACAGTGTTCTCTTCTGTCTTCAATGAAGAATTAGGATTATTAACTGCACTGGAGGGCTTGCCAGTTTCTTGACTAATCCCAACCTTCCTGGGGCTTGGGGTGGGTGAAAAAGCGATCGCCCCTGTTTTTACCAATGGCATCAAGAACCGAGACAAAACTAAGGCATCCCGACCGCTTTTTTGCCCTAAACCTCGTAAAGTTTTTGTGCCATCAACTAGAGAAATAATCTGTTTAGAGGATGCTTGTCCTTGGAGTAGTTCAAGTTGTTGAATAACAGGATATAAATTAGGCGAGTAACTTGCCAATCCTGCATCTCGCCATTCTTGCCAGACTTGTGTAGCCTGTTTTAATACTTCCTCAGTTGGTAGTACAGCTAGGAGAAACCCAGGAACTGCACCAACAACGGTAGTAGGTGACAACTGCCCTGCTGGATTGTTGCCATTTCTTTTGGCTTCAACGTACTGGATTATATCAAACAGGACTTCAGCTATTAAGCTTGTAATCAGGCTAACAAGTTGTTGTTGTTCGATTAATTTTTGTTCTCGCAATTTACTAAGAATGCAATACTCGCGATAACTTTCCTGGGGAGAGACAAGCCCCTCCAACTTTGCCACATCCAGATTAGGACAGTATTGCGACAAGTGCCGTCGCCATCGCTCATCGGCATTAGAACCGCCAGCCTGCCAAATTAATCGTCCTAAACGAAAATATAGCGTCCAAGTCGGCCCGTCCCTGGCTTCAAGATTCAGCCTACCTGTGAATAATTTAGTTTGAAGTTGCTCGATCAATTGATTCACAATGGATCGCACCTCCTTGTATATCTTGAGTTTTGCATTTAGATTAGAATTTATCAAACAATCCAGCTTACTAACCTCATTTTGCGATCGCCAATAGCACAGTTCAAAACCTCGATCGAGCTACCCCAGCTTGTTATATCCCTTTCCAATCCGGACATTTTGAAAGTTCAAAGCTGGAAGCTCGAACAAAGATTTAAGCTCTTTTTTTAATTAGAAATAAGTTATCTATATTAGTTTTGCAACGTTACATATACTGAGACAATTGCTTGTCAATACAGACCTTAAAAAAAGATGGAAATTTTGAATACTACAAAGCATATACCAGCTTTAATGTTTATCGATTGCGTGCTATGCCTCCTGAAGGCAAAAGACACAAGCGATCGCAAGAGCCGCTAGTCTGCAATTACAAAAAATGAGCTGGAATCAAATTTGTTAAGAAATTGCTTGTTGCCGAATAAAGTATTGGCGATCGCGTTGTTCTAGTACTCCTTGCTTGATCAAGGAGCGCAGGATATCTATCGTTTGCACCCTGGTTAAGCCAATCACTTCTTCAATTTCTATTAAAGTAGCTCCTTGGGCTTGCTGAATATATTGCTGCACTTTAGATTTAGTATCTGCATTCGATTCAGGCACTTTTCTAGTCATGGTATTGACGGAAGGACGAAAACCAGTGGCTTTAATTCCAGAACGAGAGATTGACCATTTTGGAACCGTTGCCACTAATTTTTCTGTTTTAGCAGAAGGCGGGGCAACTACTTGTTCATGAGTGCGGTCGCCCCAAACACTTTTATGTAAAATTGCTCGGAAATTTTGCAAATCTTGAAATAATGTCTGAGCCTTTGCTGTCCGCTGTTGGCGGTATTCTTGCTGGCGTTGGCAGACATCTGTTTTTATTTGCAATATTTCTAATTGCCGTTCTACAATCTCTTGCTGAAATTGCTGCTGTTGTAACTTTCTGTTGTGGTGAAGACTAGTAACAGAACTGCTCAATTCTTGATGAAGTAAATCTGCTTCCAACTGCAATTCTTGTTGAGTTAGCTGTTTCCACTGGTTAACTTGTTGACGGCGTTCAGCAGTTATTTGCAATCGCTGCGATCGCTCTTGTTCCCACAAATTTTTGAGAGCCATCAGCTGAATTCTCCTATTTTGTTAACTAGAAACATTAAATGGGAGCCATGAAGACTCCCTTTTTATAATGTGCTATTAAGCAGCAGATGGAACAGCAGCCTGAGATGTTAAACCAACTGCCTCAGCATATCTTAAGTAAGTTTCAACTGAAGCAATTACAATCCGAGCTTCGATTGATAGCAGTTCAATACCAACTAAAGAAACACGTACCCAAGCATCAACTACAATTCCTTTGTCCAAAATCCGGTCAATAACTTCAGCTAGACTAGAAGATGAGTTAACTTTTTCAACAGCCATTTTCTTTTACTCTCACAACTCTGATTATTGGTTTCATCTTGCTCTGATTGAGCAGTAGGTAAAAATTACACAATGTGTTTTATTCTTCCTGAGTTTAGTGTTCCCAAAAATATGAGATAAATATAATAAAATAAAAAAATATTAAAAAGTTAACAATATTTTTTTAGAAAAAAATTAAAGAAATAATCAGCCCATCTTCATTTTTTCTGGGAAAGTTATAATTATTATTTTTTATGAATTTATCTGAGAGTATTTTTTAGAAAATGATAGGGTGGCAGAGGTTCACTAAGTGCCAATTGCCAGTGCGAGCATTGTACCTGCCAGAGGGAAAGCTGCTGCGTACTGAGCGTTGAATCGTTGCGCTGTGCCAAAAAGTGGATTTGCCGCACATCTGCCTGTCGAGTTTCACAGATAACATCTGTATATGTTTTGAGAATTGACTGGTTCAAGAGTTCCCACTGATCGGATTGTTGTGCTTGAAATGCTTGCTGTGTTTGGTAGCGTTGTTTTTTCGCTAATAAATAGGCTTTTCCTCTAGCATCAATAGTGTCAGACTCATCAAGCAAAGAACTGGGTGTCAATTTTAAAGTGTACTCAACTTTGTCTGCTAGCTGAGTAAGGGTTTCTAGATATTGCTCTTGGTGCTGTTCTAGATGATTCAGCAGTTTTTCTTGCGAGGTAAAACCGCTGCCAAAGCGTAAGGGAAGAAGGGGAGTTTGTTGAAAGAGTTCTCGAATCACGCGATCGTGGATTAATACAGCTTGAAGTAAACGCTCATCTGTTGCTTGTATTCCCTCTACTGAGATTTCCGGTTCTACGATCGCACCTAAACCAGAACAGTAAACGAGTTCGGTATTCCTTTCCATCCCTAAAGGTAGAACAAGCTCTGATGCGGTGGGTACTAGAAGAGCATAGGCGTATACTGACATAAACTTGGGATACTTATTAAGTAATTAAGTTTGTACACATGAAGTTCTCTGGGACACTTCTTTTTACATCAAAGGTGTTTCCAAAGAGTAAGTATCGCTGTGTGCAACGTTCTCTCAAACCTAACCCCCAGCCCCTTCCCTACTAGCGTTGGGGAGCAAGAATCAAAGTTTCTCTCCCTGTGGCGGAGAGGTTTGGAGAGGGGTTCTAAGGATAAGTTGCACATTGCCTTAAGTAGCTTCCTCTGTGAACTTCTGCGTTTTTTCAAGTCAGAGACTATTCAGATTGATGCTGATTAGCAAGCATTTGGTATGTAACTTGAAAATCATCATTTGTAATCTGAATCAGGCTGGAGTCGCTCAATCCTTGGGCGCGGTATCGACGAATGGCGCTTAAAGCAGCTTGATTGCTCAACAAAGCCAAGTCTGCCCCATTCCAACCCTCGGTAACTCTCGCCCAGGTTTCTAAATCGACATCAAGCAGGGGACGATCTAGATTGTGAACTCGTAAAATTGCTAATCGGCTTGCTGGATCTGGGAGATCGATTTTGATTTGTAAGTCCAATCTTCCGGCTCTGAGTAAAGCAGGATCGAGGGTTTCTGGACGATTGGTTGCTCCTACTAACAGTACTTTAGGGCATTCATGCAACCCATCCAGTTCGGTGAGTAGTTGACCGACAACGCGATCGCTAACTCCAGAATCACCAGTGAATCTTCCCCGTGCTGGTGCTAAGGTATCAATTTCATCTACAAACACAACGCAAGGCGCTGCTTGTCGAGCTTTGCGAAAGAGTTCTCTAACTGCTTGTTCTGCGGCTCCTACCCATCGGCTGAGTAATTCAGGGCCATTCACAGCAATAAAGTTGGCTCTAGCTTGCGAAGCGATCGCTTTTGCCAGTAATGTTTTTCCCGTTCCCGGCGGCCCCCACAACAGAATCCCACGGGGAGGCTTGGCTTTGGTTTGCTCGTATAGTTCGGGATAAAGGAGTGCGCCCTCTACAGATTCTTGAAGTTTTTGTTTAACATCATCCAAACCACCAATGTCATCCCAACTGACACTTGGTGCTTCAACTGCTACATCCCTGAGAACTGAGGGTTTTATCTCCTTAATTGCTTCTAGAAAATCCTGCTGCATAACAGCCATGTTCTCAGGAATGGGACTGTTGAGCGAGGGGACTTGACGACGTAGGGCAATGTAGGCTGCTTTTTGACAAAGAGCTTTGATATCGGCACCGACAAAACCGACAGCCAAATCAGCGATCGCTCCTAAATTAACCGCAGTCTCCAAGGGCATGGCACTTGTCAAAATCGTCAGTATTTCTAATCGTCCATTGCGATCGGGAACCCGAAACTGAACTTCGCGATCGAAGCGTCCCGGACGACGAAGCGCCGGATCGAGATAATCGGGACGATTTGTTGCCGCTAATACAAGTACGCCCTCCGTTTTGGCAAATCCATCCATTAACCCAAGCAACTGCGCCACTAGTCTTTTTTCAACTTCGCCTTCCACTTGGCTGCGATCTGGGGCAAGGCTGTCAATTTCATCAATAAATATTAGGCAGGGAGCAGAACGAGTTGCTTTCTCAAAAATACTTCGTAAACGAGCTTCTGCTTCCCCGTAATACTTGCTCATCACCTCTGGGCCATTGATGGCAATGTAGTTTAACTCTAACTCTTCTGCCAAAACACGGGCTGTTAAAGTTTTTCCGGTACCGGGCGGGCCAACTAGCAAAACCCCACGCGGAGGCTCTAACCCTAATTTAACCAATAAATCTGGACGTTTAAGGGGAATTTCAACTAACTCTCTGATTTCCTTGAGAACATCAGCCAAGCCGCCGACACCTTGCCAAGAAGCTTTTGAGTTCTTGTTAGCTGATGGGGGGGTGACATCATCAACATTATCCATTGGTGTAGCTGCATCGGTGGAATTGGATCGAACTCGGCTGGAACTAGTTTTTCTCGGAATATTGCCTTGCCGGGGAATACTGCTGAGATTATGAGAGCGAATTTCAATAGAAGTTTTTAACTCTCCTTTCTCTACTTTTTCTTCTAAAGCTTTGGCAATTTCTAATAGCTGTTCAAATCCTTTAAATATGTTGTCCATTGATTTACTTAAATAAAATGTATAGAAAAATTCACAAGTTTCAATAATTTTTCATTATCAATTTTTACTGCTATTCACAGTGAAAAAAATTAATTCATTTGGAAATCAATAATCGAAGACGAGCAAAATTAAAGGGGGCAGTAAAATTGTTGTAGCGAATTCGCAAACGGTTTTCAAATTGACGATCGAGTGCTTCAACGTGTTCGCTAAATTGTGATTCTGCTTCCCAAGGAATTAGGTAGGCTGCATTGTAAATCATTGTGTCCATTTGGGGAGTATTTTCCACCATATCGACAGCAATGGAGTTGAGCGTGCCTTGAAATATATCGATGATGCCTTGCTTGCGATCGCTCATTCCCCGTTCGATGGCTTGCCCTATTTGGATCGCTTGCTCCATACTCAAGGGTTGACCCACTAGCTTATCCCTTTCAGTTTTGAGATTTGGATTTTCTGCTAACAATCCCTGAATTTCTGCCTCAGTATCCCAAAAAACTTTGACACTAACTTCTCGACAACCCGATAACTTCGCAAGCAATTGCGTCAATTCTTCTTGATGAGGACGAATTAATTGCTCTGAAACTGTTTCCCAGCTTGAAATCAAAAGTCCAAATTGCATGGGTAATAAATTGCGATCGCCTGCTTCCATGATGTCCTCAAGGACTTTCTCATGACTTAGCAGGTTACGACGGCTGGCCAAATAACGCTCTTGCTGTGCTTCGGAGTAGATAACTGCAAAACCATCCAAAATTTTAATTTGTACAGGTTGCCGATCTATGCCCTGTAAATTTAAATTTTGTGGAGCAGGCAAGGTCAAAATTCCGTAAATGTAAAAGCCATAACTCATAAGAATGTCTTACCAAGAAGAATATAGATAAAAAAGTTACCAAAAACAGGGTGTGGGGTGTGGGGTGTTGGGTGTAGGGATTAGAAAATCCTTGTATGAGTGGGTTTAGAGCTTACCAAAAAAGAAGAATTATACCGAATGAAAGTGGCACGAGGTATAAGGTGTCCAAGTTTTCAATCCCACGCTTTTAACCCTGGGTTCCCTACACCCTACACCCTACCCCCTACACCCTATGAAAGGGGTTTAGAAGTGAGTACTAATCTTAACTTGGCATGAACTAAGCTTAATTGAGCCAGTCCTAAGTCCAAGTCACCCTCAACCACAACACCCGTATTTAATAGGCGATCGAGGAGTTCTAGAATAGAGGGTTGACTAGAGGTTTCACCGGGGTAATATCCTCCAGATTGGGGAAGTAAATTTCCCATTTCACCCAAGTTAATATTTAGATCGGCTGGGTCAATATCAAATATCTCGCAAAGCTGAACAACTTGCTGTTCAAGCTTTTGCAGGCTTTCGGCAGCTCGATCTAGTTCAGAATCGCTGAGGTTGCCAGCATCCATTCGCCGAATCACCTGAGCTTCCATGAGTTGGCGTATCAGTTCAACAACCGTCAGTAACAACGGTGCTAAACCTGAATCGGAACCTTTTGATTTGCTAATCGCCTGCATTCTGATGATTAATAGGATTGAGTGCTTTGAGCGATCGCAGTTCTGTTTCTAGACTGGCAACACGCTCTTGAAGTTGTTGATTAGTTGTTAATAAGGAACGAGCTTGACTATTAAGATAGGGGTCGCTCTCCCACCAGTTAATTCCAATCTCTTTGGCTTTATCAACAGAAGAAATCAACAAACGAATTCGGATGTTGAGCAGTTCTGTGGAGCCGACAGAAACAGAAATATCTCCTGCTATCACAATGCCTTTATCTAGAACCCGTTCTAGAATATCTGCCAAGGTAGAACCTTGAGTTGATGTGGTGATAGCTCCCCGATTAGTATTAGTACTCATTTGTTTATTAAATGGCCAGAATCAAAAGCAAGTGTCTGTGAGATGTTCGGCGGCTCGGCATTGCCCTGCATTTGTACTAATACTCCCTGTTCCCTGAGAGACTTGAGTGCAGCTACAATTTGACTGCGATCGATCCCTAACTCTACTGCCAATTCAGAGAAACGCCTTCCTGGAGAATTACACAGGTAGTTGTAGACTTCATGCTCGTAAGGTACTCGTTGTTCCAATACAATCTGATTTTGGCTGTCTGGTATTATCTTTGACGGCTGAGATTGAGTATTTGTACTATGATGCAATTCACTTAAAACCTCTTCTAGTAGCCGAGTTGCTTCCATGAGAGGTTGACTCGTGCGAGAAAGCAGGATATCGGCACAAATATCTTGGAAGCTAGGATCTCCAGGGTTTACGGAAATTTCGTGTTCGTGGCAGATTTTGGCAATCATCAGACAGGAACGCAATCCACCACCCTGTCCAGAGCTAGATCGACTCCAAAACGTCCGTACTATGCGGACAATTACTTCTGCTTTCTCAGAATCTATACCTGTTTTATGAACTACAATTTCCTGCTGACTCAGTTCATCAGGTGGAGGCATATCGATGGTAATAACACGATCCATCAAAGCATCCTGAGTTGCATGGACTCCACAATACTCTTGAGGATTTGATGTTAGAATTGCCCGAAACTGAGGATGAACCCGGATATACTCGGCTCGCTGTTGATTTGTTGGCAATACCAACAACCTCTCTTCAAGTACGGAGAGTAAAACGTTATTTACCTCCGGGTGCGATCGATTGAATTCGTCGTAAACCAGCGTAAATCCTTCTTTACAAGCTAGGGTTAATCGTGCATCAACCCAATGTTGTCTAAGTTCATCCTCAACTTTCACAACGCTGTGGATGAAATTATCAACAACCTTTTTGCGGGTATAACCTAATTGATTACCAATCAAGTCTGAGGTTTTAAACTCATCATCTCCAAATAAGAGGATGATAGGCTGGTTGAGCAAATCAGCTAGATGCATTGCCAGAGTAGTTTTTCCGACTCCGGCCGCACCACGTAAATGTACTGAAAAACCCGACTGTAGATAGCGCAAAGCACGTTGAGCGATACGTTGAACAGCAGGGGTATTGACAAATCGTTGGGGAGATGCATTTAATACTGTTGTCAAGCTCTAAGTACCTCGTAAGTAATAATTTTATGTAAAAGTAATTTTTTGCACATCGGGAATATAAAATACAGATGTCAATAAGCCTTAACTGAACTCAAATCCAACACATTTTGGCATCAACATAAGACTAAGTAATGTTTTATATAATGTCATCAGCAAGATTACGGTCTTGTGAGACAGCTGTAACAAATCTACACAAGTGTAAATTAATATGGTTCTGCGCTTCTTACTATTACCGATTACTGGCCCATTAATGGGGGTAACGTGGCTTGGGGAAAAAATTTTAGAACAGGCGAGTACTGAAATTGACGATAAAGAAAATCTCAGCAAGCAGCTTCTTGCACTGCAACTTGCTTTTGATATGGGAGAAATTGCTGAAGAAGAGTTTGAAATTCAGGAAGAAGCTCTTTTATTAGCGATTCTGGAAGCAGAAAAGCAGGAAGGCGATGAGACACAGGAGTAAGACAGGAGGCAGAGGAGGAACTACACCCCCGAACGCGAGGCTTTTTTCATCGAATTTAATCTGTGATGTGTGGATGAGAGAAAATATAAGTATTGCGATTCCGAATATAATCAGCCATGACTGAAACCAAACCCACCCGTACCGCACGCAGGGGACGAATATTCCCTGAAATTCAGTGGAATGAAGAACAAAAAGCACTACATGAAGCCAAACGCGAGGCTTTTTACCAACGTTGTAAACCTATTTTTGAGCGAGTCAAATCAGAATTAATTGAAACTCACTACAACTGGTTTGTTGCAGTTGAACCGGATAGTGGAGAATATTTTGTTGATAAAGATTTAGAAGTAGTTTCATTACGGTGTCGCAAACAGCATCCAGGCAAAATACACTATGCTTTTCGGATTCATGAGTCTGGGGCTTGCGGCACGATATGACGATTTCCGGTTTTTTTGGTGATGAGGATGCACTACTTTTTGAAATTAATTTAGTAACATCAGATGGATTAGAATTACCTGTTGAGGCGATGTTTGATACAGGTTTTTCGTATTGGTTAGCGATTAATGAGCAAGATATAGATGCACTTGGTTGGGAGCGTTTACGAGAGCAAACAATGCGAACTGCACGGGGAGATGTAAAATTTGAAATCTATCTTGGTCAAGTATTATTTGATGGCCAAGGGGTTGACATACCTGTACATGTTGGCAAAGATTTAACAGAAGTTTTGCTCGGTCGTCAATGGTTAACAAATCGTCGGTTAGTCGTTGATATACATTCGGGTGAATTAACGTTGGGATAACTAAAGACAATAATAAATTAGACAAAAATTGAGGGAGTTTTCAAAATTTAAAACCGACAGTGTTCCACATTCTGGTGCATTCCAAAATATTTTTACATTTAATATTTGGAAATAAGGAATATATCAATATTCCCAAAGAAAAACCATTTTCTCACTAGGGGTTGTTGCCACAAACGGTAGATCAGGCTTACTATATGCACATCAACCAGGTTTGTTCATTGATGAATTATTCCAGATTGAGACGAACTTGATATTTATAATGTTCAATTTCTTCAGGAATTGGGGATTCTAGTTTAAAACCATGTTTTTGATACCAATGAATTAAATTAGGATTAGCATCAATATCCTTAAAAGTTAGACAACCATGAATTTTTTTAACCTTTTTGCTTTTTGCTAAATCAACAATATACTTTAATAGATAAGTTCCTAAACCTTTCCTACGATAGTCAGTTGGCTCATTCCAATGTGTTAGCTGGAATAACTTATCACTTAAACTTAAAAACTTTGATTCATTACTAATAATGATGTCTGACAAAACCATATCTTCTTGAGAATTGAAAGTGCAGTAGGCATGACCTATTCTAATTTTCCGTTTGCATCTGCTTAAGTGAAGTTGGATTGATTGATATTCCTGCTGTTCGTCGTAAAAATGATACACTTTTAAATAGTATTCTAGGCCTTCTTTGTCAAAGATTTGGTTTATTGTGCTAATAATACAGTTGTCTTGGATTTTGTAATTCATAACAATAGATAATTTGTGTGTAATAAGTCAGTAGCCTAACGCTGACTTATAATTTGAGAATGCCCACATTAACACATCTGCTAACGAGTTTTAGAAAATTATATTACGGCCTTCCCTAGTTCAACTGTTTATTTGGTGAGTGTTAGGTGCAAGAGATCAGTTTCTGTGATTCTTGTATTAATATTCCAATGTTAGGGTGTTGAATTTTGGTGTATTGTCCTCCAAATCAGTATTTACTTGCTGATGGGTAATGTCCTCTTCAGCAATTATTTGACCATTTAAAATAGCAAGACGCTGCTGAATCTGAGATTGGCGTGCTTCGAGTTTCTTTAGTTCCTGCTCTAAACGCTCTTTTTCAAGCATTATTTTGTAAGCATTTAAGTAAACTGTTGCTTGAGAACGTTGAGGTGGCATTGAGCTAAGTTTGGCTTGAATTTGTCCACGTTTTGGAGTGCGGTGCATAATAAATTTCTCTTTGGGTATGAAAGTATTTAGTCTAATTAGCTGTTAAAATAAACAGCCGGCTGCTGCTTGGATGCGTTCTAAAGGTTGAACTGAGCGAGGAAGCATTGGTAAGCGAACCATTGTCAAACCTGGAAAATCGCAATTAATGGTTGCTGTAGAAGTAAAGCGGTTGAGAACAAGGTAATTCTGGCTCACACCTATTTCTTGCATAGATTTGAATAGGCGTTGTTGTTCGGCAAGTACACTAGTCTGGTTAAGTGTAATCCCAATGAACTCTGCTTGTTGTGGGTCTTTTAGCACTTTTTGGGCTTTGACTACGCGCTGTCGCAAAGTTCGTAAACGCCCCATAAATTCTGTACGACCAAGGACATTCTGATACTTGATCCAGAGTTTGAAAATCCAAGCTAGCCAGTCTGCTAGTGCATTTGGCATTTCTAGAAAACGCAGAAGATGACCTGTAGGAGCAGTGTCTAAAATAATCAAGTCTTCTTCTTGTTGCTCTAGCAATTCCATTACTGTTAACAGGGAAAGCATTTCATCAATCCCTGGTAAAGCTTGACCGACAATTTTGCGCCAAGCAACAGGAGCATAAGCCATTTCAATAGTTTCGCTTGTTTGGGTTTCGCCACTCATCATTTCGGCCAGTTCCCACAGGTAGTCGGCTCTGAATCGATCGAGAATGCGATCGCTATCCACTTCCTGACCTCGAAGATTGGCAGTTATTTGATATGGTTCGTGTCCTAAACTCAAACCAAAGGCATCACCCAAGGAGTGAGCAGGATCGATGGAAACCATGCGGATTTTGCGATCGGGATGTTGTTGAGCCATAGCCCAACCAATGGCAGCTGCTACTGTGGTTTTGCCTACTCCACCCTTACCGCCAATTAGTAACAGGCGACGACCTTTGGTGAGAAAATCTCCAAAGCTAGGAGGAATTGTTTCCGGCCATTGAACTGGGAGTAGATCGATAGGAGATAGCGGTTCAAGCTGAGGAACATGGATTTGGTTGATCAGATGGCTGAGGGCTAGAATCCCTAAAGGCTCTTTATCTTGCTGTGGCACAATAAAAATCGGCTTTCCGTTAGCAAGATCCGTATACTGGCCGATTAGGGGTTGTTGTTCTTGGTAACGATCTGGGTCAGTTGCACTGGCAAGAACTTGGTTAACAAACAACCCTCCGCAAGGAACCTGCATGGTTTGTAAGGCTTCTAGGAATCGTTTTGACTCCAACCAACTCATTGGTTCGGCGATCGCAACTAACAAACAAGCTGTATGCTTAGGATCTTGAAGCAGACGGCGACCTTGGGAAAGTTCAGCTTTCAGGGTGTGCAAAAAGTCGTCAGCGCGATCGGGTGTGTAACTTCCAGCAAAAGTCTTACTAATAAACCGATGCTTTTCTTGAAACAGTTCCAGAGAGTGGAGGAAAGTGTCTAAAAAATCCATCAATCCAAACAAGTTGAGAGTATGACCGCTAGGAGCCATATCTACTACTACTCGATCTACCTGCTGTTCGTTGAAAAGGCGTTGGATCTCTAACAAGCCCATCAACTCGTCCAGTCCAGGCCAATTTAAATCCCAAACTGGAGACAAGTCTTCTCCTTCAACAAAACTACCCCGTTCCACTAACAGTTCTAACACCTGACCATAACGTTCTTTAAACTCTTGTAGCAGACGCTTTGCATCCAACGCCCTTACTCGTAGATTTGGTAGTTCCGCTATGGGACGAGGAATGTCATCAACGCTAACTTGTAAGACATCTCCAAGAGAGTGAGCCGGATCGGTTGAGATTAAAAGAATTTGCTCATTGGCAAATTTCTGCGCCCAACGATATGCAAAGGTGCAGGAGATTGTTGTTTTTCCGACTCCACCTTTGCCGCTAAACATAGCAAGGTGTAGGTTATCAAAAAGTTCCATCTCGTTTGCCATTTATGGCGTTTTAGGATAAAGTTACTACATATTTTTGAAAGTTACTTAAGTAATTTTGCTGAATAAATCTATTTAAAACCTTAATCTTTCACGGATGGGATTTACAAAACTTCTATCCTATAGGCTACCGTGTACACACAAGTTGGAAATAATTGACAAATCCGGGTTTTACCCCACCCTAACCCTCCCCTTGTAAAGGGGAGGGAACTAGATTTTTCCCCCCTTTACAAGGGGGGATTAAGGGGGGTAATTCGACTTTTGATTCTATAGGGCGGTGACAGGGAAAGCTTTACAAGAGAATGTGTAATTAATTTTGTTGAGTTACTTACAAAGATTAGCAAAGGAACTATAACTGAGGTAAAGATTTAGCCAGAGGTGTCCAAAGGTAAGGAGATATAAATGGTTAACAGTTCTGAAAGCGATATAAATATTGGGTGTAATTTCCAAGGTATTTCTGAATACGACTTTTTTTCTGACAGTAATTTTGAGGACATTCATTGTCGTCCATTTCAAATAGACTCTCCCTACTTAGGACTAAAAACTTTTGAAATTAAAGATAAAGACAAATTTTTTGGTCGGGAAAAGTGGATTGCTAATCTGGGCGATCGCTTAAAAAAAGATAATGTACTCTTGCTTTTAGGAGCGTCAGACAGTGGCAAATCCTCATTGATTCGGGCAGGTTTAATTCCTTATTTAGGAAATAATAACAATTCATTAATTAATATAAATTTTCACCCAGATGAGAATCCTTTTAAATCTCTTTATCAGTGTCTTGCTTTTACCTATGGAAAAAAATCGCCACTAGCGGATATTGCTAGAGAAATAAGAGAAAATACTCTAATTAAGATTGTTACATTACTCAAACAAGATTATCAGTGCGTTCTGATTTTTATTGACCAATTTGAAGAACTTTTTACGAAAACTCAAAAGCCAGAACGGGATAAATTTGTTGCTAGTCTCTTTCAATTGTTTCAGCAGCAGGATAGCTCTGTCAAAATTATTTTAACAATGCGGTCTGATTTTTTGGATAAATTTAGTGAGTATCCCCAACTTGCAAATATTCACGATCGCTATAGTCGTATACTCACTAGAATGAGCGATCGCGAATTAAAGTTAGCGATCGCTGAACCTGCTGCTAGAATTGGCGTTACCTTTGAACAAGGACTAGTTGAGCAAATTATTCATGATTTTCACCAACAAAATGATTATTTACCACTTCTGGCATACACCCTGAATGTATTGTGGGAAAGAGAAGATATTGCAAACGGGGTTCTGAAGATAAAGACTTATCAAGAACTAAAAGAGCAAACCTTTGGTTATTTCAGCGAACAAGCTAATCGATTTATTAATGCTAATGTTGGATGGCACGATCGCCAGGAACAAGAGATTCAAAAGTTAAACCTTGCACTGACTGAATTAAAACTGCGCGAGCAATCCGCCAGGGTTTTGAATTTACTTCCCGTCCAACCGCTAGAGGGTTTGGTGCTGGCAATTCAAACAATGGGTGAGAATCTAGAGAAATACCCAAACCAGCTTCTAGCTTCTGTTTTGGGAAGCTTAAAGGAAGCAATGAACACACCCACAGAGGCAAATAACTTGCGCGGACACGAGCAAGAGGTGAATTGCGTAGCTTTTAGTCCTGATGGCAAGTTTATTGCCAGTGGCAGTAGTGATTCTACTGTATGCTTATGGAATATCATTAGCAATCCCACTGCCGAATTTTTCTTGGGACACGAGCAAGAGGTTAATTGTCTAGCCTTTAGTCCTGATAGCAAATTTATTGTTAGTGGCAGTATTGACGGAATTTTGTGTTTATGGGATCTACAAGGTAATCTCATTATTGAACCCTGGCAGGGACATGAGGAAGGAGTTATTTCCGTCACCTTTAACCCAAATGGCGATTCTATTGTCAGTGTTGGTTTTGACGGAACAGTGTGTTTGTGGGATTTACAAGGTAACGCCATTACTCAACCTTGGCGCGGACACAAGGAAGGAGTTATTTCCGTCGCCTTTAGCCCAAATGGCGATTCTATTGTCAGTGTTGGTTTTGACGGAACGGTGTGTTTGTGGGATTTACAAGGTAACACCATCACTCAACCCTGGCACAAACATGAGGCGAAAATTATTTGCGTCGCCTTTAGCCCCGATCGCAACTTTATTGTCAGTGGTAGCAGTGATTCGACAGTGCGGTTGTGGGACATCCAAGGTAATCCCATCGGTCAACCTTGGCACGGGCATGAAGGACATGTAAATTCTGTAGCGTTTAGCCCTGATGGCAAGTTTATTATTAGTGGTAGCTGCGATCGCACAATACGTTTGTGGAATATTAATGGCAACTCCATGACTCAACCTTGGCGCGGACATGAAGGACAGGTTAATTCCCTAGCCTTTAGTCCCGATGGCAAGCTGATTATCAGTGGTGGCGATCGCACTGTGCGTTTGTGGGAGCTAGATCGAATACTACAAGATCGGGTCATCGGGCGATCGCAGCGCAAATATGAGAATTGGGTCAATTCTGTCGCCTTTAGCCCAGATGGCAAGTTTATGATCAGTGCCAGCAATGATACTACAGTGCGCTTGTGGGATATGAACGGCAATCCTATTGGTGAACCTTGGCGCGGGCATGAGTATTGGGTAAATTCCGTAGCTTTTAGCCCTGATGGTAAACTGATTGTCAGTGGTAGTCTTGATGCAACAGTGCGCTTGTGGCGCTGTGGGTGGCAAGAGTGGTTGCAAGTTTGTTGCAACAGGTTACATTATCATCCTGTCTTTCAAAATCCTGAAAATGGCAGTGATGTAGAAATTGCCCACCAAACTTGTCAAAAATATGTATGGAATCCACAATGCCCTAAACAGTTGAACAACCAAGGCGAGCAAAAAGAGAAAGCGTTTTCAGCAGCTTTGGAGGACTTTAAGCAAGCAGTTCAACTTAATTTTACATCGCATTGGAAACATCGCCTTGCTTGGCAATCAGTACCCACAGAGAACCAATAACTCGTCCTACTTGCACCGCAAGTTTAAAATATTGGGTTTCAAAAACTTACGGAAACTAAAGTCCAATCATTAACAGAATTACTCAATCCAATAAATTAAGTTTGCCGTAATAGTAGGTTGGGTTGAGGAACAAAACCCAACATTTGCAAGACTAAAATTAAGTCATCTAAAGCTTGGATGAAAATAAACAGTTAGTAGCGCTGGCCTAATTTCACAAGTTAAAATATCTGCGACTAAATCTGATTATTGCAAAAATTGGATGGCTACAATAACCCTATCTTGCTACCAGTTCATAGATACTTGACCAGTATTTACCTGGTAATAATTTCCTTGTTGATAGGATTCTTGCTACTAGAGTTTGTCACCTAAAAAGCTTATGTCATTTACAGATAGATTTAACCAACTTGCAGCAATTATTTCTAATGAACTAGGTGTACAAACAAAAGATATTACTCTTAATATATGGCTTCGGGAAGACCTCAAAATAGATGGTGATGATGTTGATGAACTATTTTCTAAAATCACTGAACAGTTTGGTATAGATTGGCAGGGGTTTGTTTTTTACCGATACTTCCATGAAGAACCACATTTATTTTCTTTACTTTTTGAGTGTTACTATCGCAAACGTTACGGCACACTCAAAACAATTACCGTCAGCCATCTACTATCAGTTATTGAGTGTGGAGTTTGGTTTGAACCGTCCCAATCTGATATTTACATTTGAGTTCATGACATAATCTTAACTAGTTGATACTGATAAGTTTTCCTAATCATTAGTATTATTAAATATTATTACGATTTTTGTCCTATATTAATATTTGCAGCCGTCCTTGCAGATATCTATATATTTGTTTAGCGGCGAATTCTATTCATCGGAATAATTAAACCCATGAGTCAAATAGTCTGGATAGCAAGACACGCTAACCGCCTCGACTTCGTAAACCCCGATTGGTTTCTTACCGCTGAACGACGCTACGATCCACCCTTGTCTAATGATGGTATGGTGCAGGCACAGCAGTTAGCTAAACGATTGAAAAAAGAAAATATTGGCCATATTTTCGCTTCTCCTTTTCTGCGAACCGTACAAACGGCAAATGCAGTTGCAGAAATGCTCGACTTGCCGATTAAACTCGAAACAGGCTTGAGTGAATGGCTAAATCCAGTTTGGATGACAGAAGAACCCGAAAGACTCTCAACTCCAGCATTAGCAAAATTATTCCCCAGAATTGACACCAGCTATACTTCGCGCATCGCCGCCAAATATCCTGAAACTCATGAAAAAGTGCGAGAACGTTCTGGGCAAACTGCCAGATGTTTAGCTACTGAGTTTTTTCCAGAGGATATCTTGCTAGTCGCACATGGGGCATCTGTGTTGGGGGGAGCAATGGGGCTAGTGGGGGAAATTGCCAAAACAGAAGTTAAAGCTTCTTTATGTTCGTTGGTAAAAGTGGTACGCGAAGATCCAGAATGGTTATTGGAACTAAAGGGAGATACTTCCCATTTAACCCACATAGAAGAAGTGATTCGATTTGCCTAAACCTCTGATAGATATTTGTGTTCATAGCTTCTGGTAGGTTGGGTATATCCCACAAATAAAGTAATTAATCCCCGAATAAGTTCTATGACTTTATTACTAGCAGGAGACATCGGCGGTACGAAAACTATTCTGCAATTGGTTGAAAAATCAGACTCACCAGCTTTACATACTATTTATCAGGAAAGTTACCACAGTGCCGATTTTCCCGATTTAGTACCGATAGTGCAGGAGTTTTTGGTCAAAGCTAATACACCTACACCAGAAAAGGCTTGTTTTGCGATCGCCGGCCCCATTGTCAAAAATACTGCTAAACTGACCAATTTAGCTTGGTTCCTGGATACCGAACGTCTACAAGAAGAATTGGGTATCCCGCATATTTCTTTGATTAATGACTTCGCCGCCGTTGGCTATGGCATTTCAGGTTTACAAAAAGAAGACTTGCTGACATTACAAGTTGGCAAACCTCAACCCGAAACCCCCATTGGAATTATTGGTGCTGGTACTGGCTTAGGGCAAGGATTTTTAATTAAGCAGGGGAACCACTATCAAGTTTTTTCTTCAGAAGGTGGACACGCTGACTTTGCTCCTCGGAACGAGATCGAGTTTCAACTGTTGAAATACCTGCTAGGTAAACATGATATCCAGCGCGTTTCTGTGGAACGCGTGGTTTCTGGAATGGGAATTGTGGCAATTTACCAATTTCTGCGCGATCGCAAATTTGCCACAGAATCACCAGATATTGCCCAAATCGTTAGAACTTGGGAACAAGAAGCCGGACAAGAAGAGAAAAGTGTCGATCCTGGTGCTGTCATTGGTACAGCTGCACTAGAAAAACGCGATCGCCTCTCGGAACAAACTTTGCAATTATTTGTAGAAGCTTACGGTGCAGAAGCCGGTAATCTCGCCCTGAAACTTCTACCTTACGGTGGCTTATACATCGCTGGTGGAATTGCGCCCAAAATTCTGCCTTTAATTCAAAACAGCGGTTTCTTATTAAATTTCACCCAAAAAGGCAGGATGCGCCGCCTCCTCGAAGAGATCCCGGTGTATATTATCCTCAACTCGCAAGTCGGCCTAATTGGTGCTGCTTTATGTGCTGCTAGGTTATAACAGCTGGCATCATCAGTGAGATCGCTATCTCAAAGGGCAAAAAATATGACAGTTAAAAGTCTGTTGCCACTAATAGCCGCCACCATTGTTTGTGGTGGCTCTGTTCTTGTGGAAGCGCGTCAACCCAAATCTCCGGTAGCTGTTGTCAAACCAAAGGTTTCTCAACCCGTGCAGCCACAATGGAAGTTATACACTGCTCCAGATGGACGTTTTACAATTTTGATGCCGGGAAACCCCAATAGAAATACCGAATCCCAAAAAACTTACATGGGGGAAATTACCTTAGAAATATTTATTGCTCAACCACCAAAACAGCAAGTAGCATACATAGTTGCTTACAATGATTTTCCTTATAGTTACGGTGAAATGGCCGATCCTCAAGCTGTACTTAATAATGCACGGGATATGGCTTTAAAGACTACGAAAAGTAATTTAATTAGTCAACGAAACATTCGCAGTTACAATAATCATCCCGGCAAAGAAATTCAGTACATCAATTCTGGAGGGAAAATTACTATAAGTAGAATGTATGTTGCCGAAGGAAGACTATATCAAGTAATGGCAATCACTACCAAAAAACAGCAGAAGACATTAGCTAAAACTATTAATGGCTATTTAAATTCTTTCAATGTGGTTTTAAAAAAGTGAAATAACTAACAACTTCTACTATATTAGCCTTGTAATTAATTGCAGGGCTAATATAACGTGAGTTCGACGAGTGCTATTTTGACCTCTCCCTCAGCCCCTCTCCTACGTTCGCGCAGCGTCTCAAAGAGTGCATAGCAATTGTGAAGTAACGGCTGCTACCAAGCAGGAAATTGAAGCCACCTTATTATTACCTTAGCAGGACTTACGCACTGAAAACTTGAAAGCTTGATCCCCCCTAGCTCCCCTTAAAAAGGAGGGAATCTTAAAAGCCCCCTTTTTAAGGGGGTTGGGGGATCTCTTCTGCGTAAGTCCTACTTAGAAGGAAGTTGAGGATAGCGAATGGGAATAGTTTTGTTGATTAATCCTTTATGGCTATTTTCAGTTAATTGAACCACAGATTTTCGGAGGGAACATACCGTGCCCTTATTTGAAAAGTTTTTCTACGTTTTATGTCGTAGTTAATCAATTCATTTAGTAAATCAAATATATCTGCTCATAGTATAAGAATAGAACCTAGTAATTTTAACCGTTTAATGGTTCTCTGCTACTTTTTCTTTAACCTATCCGGTTGTCTCGTTCCCTTAAGACTACGGTTTTTTCAAATAGCTTTGCCCTTAAAGCCCTAATCGCAGGTCTTATTATGAATTTAATCAATGACTTTTGCTTGGCAGTTGGGATACTCAAAGGTGTACAAGTACTCGTTGTAGACAACGATCGCGATAGTAGGGATTTGTATGCTTTTTTACTCGAAGACCTCAGCGCAAATGTGATTACCGCTGGTTCCATAGAAGAGGCTTTAGAAACCCTGAGTTGGTTCACACCCAACATTATTGTCAGTGAAATTAGGTTTTTAGGTGAAAGTATTTATACATTGCTAAATAGATTGGATGCTATAGAGCTAGACAATGGTAAGCATATCCCAATCATTGTGACTTCAACATCTACCACAGGTACTTGCGATCAAATTCCAGATGTAGAGTTTGAAGAATATTTACTTAAGCCATTCGACCTTGACGAGTTTGTTTCTATGATTGTGAATCAAGTACAGGAAAAAGCGACGGAAAATTTTTGCACCGAGCTACTAGTTGCAAACTAGTAGGTAAGTTTAAGAGGTTGTTTGAAAAGTGGTTGGCTGTGATTTTAGGCACTAACCGATCCCCCCTAGCCCCCCTTTTTAAGGCTACCGTGTATACACAAGTCGAATTACCCCCCTTAGTCCCCCCTTGTAAAGGGGGGAAACAAGAAAAATCCGGTTCCCTCCCCTTTACAAGGGGAGGGTTAGGGTGGGGTAATTCGAGAACTGGTAGTAATTCGATAACTTGTGTGTACACCGTAGCTTTTTAAGGGGGGAACCGGAATCAAAGTCCCCCAATTTATCGGGGGATTTAGGGGGATCTAGAACGTTTTGTTACCGAGAAGAAAACTTTTCAAACATCCTCTAAGCTCGACTTTATCCATTTTTACGAAACCCAAAACCTGACACTGAAACCTTTGTGGGACGGTAGTTTTACTTTTTAGATTTAACCGATAATCAGTGACATGGAAAAAGTTTTTGCCAAAAAGCTAGGGTTTTTGCCGTATCAAGATAAGCAAGTTCTTAATTTTGGATAAAGTCGAGCTAAGTATCTGCGTTGTTTAACCGTCCAGAAATAAATTTCTAGACTGCAAAGCTAAAACCCTTGCTCAAGTTACAACTGTAGGTTAGACACAGCCTACAATATAAGCACATGGGTTTGAGCGAATGAGAAGCTGTGCCCAGACAAATTACAAATATACTTATTCATCCACCTCAGAACTCCGTTAATCCACCTCAGAACTCCGTTAATCCACCTCGGAACTCCGTTAATCCACCTCAGAACTCCGTTCATCCACCTCAGAACTCCGTTCATCCACCTCAGAACTCCGTTAATCCACCTCGGAACTCCGTTCATCCACCTCGGAACTCCGTTCATCCACCTCGGAACTCCGTTCATCCACCTCAGAACTCCGTTCATCCACCTCAGATACTCGTTCATCCGCCTCAGAACTCCGTTCATCCACCTCAGAACTCCGTTCATCCACCTCAGATACTCGTTCATCCGCCTTAAAGACTGGTTTTGTTAAAGTAGGCCATCGGTGCTTTAGCCTCTGGCGTAACACACCCTACAAAAATTGTTAGCAATGATGCAGTTAAAGCTTTGCTGTCAGCTTAGTGGTGGAAAATGAAACTTGTACGATCGTTGTTAAAGTTCCTCTTTCGCAATATTATGAGCGAATTATAGACCCAATTAGCAACTGATACCTGGATAACAGCAACTTGGGATGAATATATCCAAATAATTGAAAATCCTGCCTACGAAAAAGCCAAGGGCTACTACCACAACGGACAGATGAGGATTGAAATCTACGCAATCGGGAATGACCATGCCAGCGACCATGCAATTATTCTCTTTGCTGTTAACTTATTTGCGAGCATTAAAGGCATTGCTCTAAATGCCAAGGATAATTGTACATATCGGAAAACAGGCTTTAAGGAAGCTCAACCTGATGTGTCTTAGTATATTGGTGAAAATGCCGATGTCATTCCCTACGGCACTTCTATCATCAATTTAGATATATATTCACCACCAGATTTAGTTATTGAAGTGGCTAATACCTCACTTGCTGACGATCGAGGTGAAAAACGACTTTTATATGAAGATTTAGGAGTGAAAGAATACTGGATTTTAAATGTCCAGAATGCCCAAGTTATGGCTTTTGCTATTGAAAACCAAGGTAGTAGGCGGATTACAGAATCTCAGGTATTACCAGGATTAGCAATTTCTTTATTAAACGATGCATTAGGGCGAACTCGTCAAAGAAATCAAAGCCAAGTTGGTGCTTGGTTATTAACCCAATTTCAGCAATAATTACAAACTGCTTTGCGGTAGGGAATGGGGAGTAGGGAAAAAGCAAAGGATACAAAGCAATTAAAGCGCGATCGCACTATAGCAATCCTATCTGATTTGTGAGAATTGCCAGCCGTAGATTTCCACCTTCTCAAAAAAGTCGGGAATCTTGTTTCTCACGAATAGTTCAGAATTGCACTAATATGCTGTGGCTAAAGTCACCCTTTCAGGTGAAGACATACAGAAATACGAATGCCTAGTATGAAGTAAGATTAAGCAACTGTGAAGCTAATTATGCGTCTAGTTGTTAGTTAACTCATAAAAATTTAATTCTAAAGCTTTAACAACTCCGTACTCTCCACTTGTCCTCTAACTAAAAAATATTCTTATACAGCAAGATTTACAGGCTTCTATAATATGGCTACGCACATAGAAATTCCAGTTATTGGCAAAGTTAAGCATCCATCGCGCTGGCTGATTGGGCTGATAGCGGGGAGTGCTTTGGTTGTGGGTACTATAACAACTTACACCTTGGTAAACCAAGGGACAAACAAAGAAGATATTGCTCAACTAACTGTGCCAGTTGCAGCCCAAAACGTGACGTTGCGGATTACAGCTAGTGGCAAAGTCGTGCCAGTTCAGAGCGTAAATATTAGTCCGAAGAATCCGGGAGTGCTGTCGCAATTATACGTGGAACAAGGCGATCGCATTCAACAAGGGCAAATTCTCGCCCGCATGGATAGTGCCGGTATTGAGGCTCAAAGGAGCCAGTACCGTGCTAACTTAGCCCAAAGCCAAGCACAGCTAGCCCAAGCCCTTGCTGGTAGTCGTCCTCAAGAAATCGCTCAAGCAAGGGCCCGATTAGCACAAGCTCAAGCCCAATTAGCTGCGGCTAAGGCTGGTAATCGTCCCCAAGAGATTGCTCAATCTCAATCCCAAGTAGATGCGGCTCAAGCAAGGGTGAATTACACCAGCGAACAGGTAAAGCGTTATCAATACCTATACGAACAGGGAGCAGAGAATAAACAATTACTCGATCAAGCCATCAGCGATGACAAAAGTGCTAGAGCCAATTTAGAAGAAGCTAAAAAACGATTCTCGTTAGTCCAAACTGGCACTCGCACTGAAGAAATCGACCAACGCCAAGCCGCTGTTAACGAAGCACGGGCAGCATTGGTACTGTTAGAAGATGGAACCCGTTCTGAAGAAATTGTCCAGCGTCAAGCCGCTGTAGCATCTGCTGAGGCTCAGTTAAAGGGTGTACAAGTGCAGTTGGAAGATACTATTATTCGCGCTCCTTTGTCGGGAATTGTTACCCAAAAGTATGCCGAACCAGGTGCATTTGTTACACCCACAACTTCGGCATCTACTAGTGCATCGGCAACTTCCAGTTCAATTGTTGCTGTAGCACGCGGTTTAGAAATATTAGCTCAAGTTCCCGAAGCCGATCTTGGCAGAATCAAACAGGGACAGCAGGTGGAAATTGTCGCTGATGCCTATCCCGACCAAGTTTTTAAAGGTCATGTACGTCTGATTGCTCCCGAAGCAGTGGTGGAACAAGGTGTGACATCCTTTCAGGTGCGGGTTGCTATCGATACTGGCATAGATAAACTGCGTTCTGGCTTAAATGTGGATCTGACTTTTTTAGGCGATCGCGTTAATAATGCCTTGGTATTACCAACGGTGTCAATTGTCACCGAAAAGGGGAAAACTGGCGTACTCGTACCCGATGCAAAAAATAAACCCCAGTTCCGCGAAGTTACAGTCGGGGCACAAATTCAAGACCAAACTCAGATTTTAGAGGGAGTTAAAGCAGGCGATCGCATTTTTGTTAACCCACCCAAAGATTACAAAATTGAGAAGGCAAAAGAACAGAATAATTCGTAATTCGTAATTCGTAATTCGTAATTCGTAATTATATAAGATATGAATTTCCTTGAAAGCATGAATATGGCGGGGAAAACTCTGCTATCGAATAAGCTGCGTAGTGCCCTCACCATGCTGGGTATAGTTATTGGCAATGCCTCGGTGATTGCGATGATTGGCATTGGCGAAGGTGGGCAGAAGTATGTGAATAAACAGCTGGAGTCACTAGGGCCAAATGTGCTATTTGTACTGCCAGGTAATCGAGAAACTCAGCGAATCTCCTTTGAAGTGCCAAAAACTCTGGTGTTGCAAGATGCGGATGCGATCGCTTCTCAAGTACCAACAGTAGTAGGAGTTGCACCAGAGTTAAACAGAAGACAGGTAATTACATACCGCAACAGAAATACCGATGTCAACATCATTGGCACAACTCCCTCCTTTTTATCAGTGCGGGATTTTGAAACTGCTAAAGGCAGGTTTTTCTCTGAGATAGACATCAAGCGAAGTAACCAAGTCGTTGTGCTGGGTGGAGATTTGGCAGAAAAACTATTCGGTAATAGTAACGCTGTAGGACAGCAATTGCGAGTTGGAAATACCAGCTTTCAAGTAATTGGGACGTTAACAGCAAAAGGTTCCAGCGTGGGAGCAGATTATGATGATGCTGCCTTAATACCAATCACCACATCAGCAAACCGACTTGTGGGCAAAAATTCTCCTTATGGTATCGCCTTAGATTATCTCGTTGCTGCCGCTCGTGATTCCGATAGTGTGGATGCAGCAGAATTTCAAATTACTAATTTGCTGCGTCTAAGACACAAAATTAATGGTGAAGATGACTTTACTCTTCGCACCCAGAAAGATGCTTTGCAAACTGTCGGTCAAATTACAGGTGCATTGACAATTATGCTAGCTGCGATCGCCGGCATATCCTTGTTTGTTGGCGGCATTGGCATTATGAATATTATGCTCGTCTCCGTCACCGAACGCACCCAAGAAATCGGATTGCGAAAAGCGATCGGGGCAACTGAGCAAGATATTTTGCTACAGTTCATCATTGAGGCAGTGATTGTTTCTGCGGCTGGGGGCTTAGTTGGGACTGCGGTTGGTGTCAGTGGCATCCTATTAGTGGGAGCCTTGACTCCTTTAGAAGCGAGTCTTTCTCCTGTAGCCATTACTATGGCTGTTGGTGTCTCTGGAGGTATTGGTTTATTCTTTGGCGTTGTTCCTGCACGTCGCGCTGCTAAACTCGACCCGATTGTGGCTTTGAGAAGTGCCTAGTAGTCTGCCAACCCAAAAATGCGCTTGTGAGGACTACCTCACAAGATTGGATAATTTATTTCTTGGAGTTCCCTAACCAACTTTTCCTCCGACTTTTGCAACCCGATCGCATAAAATTGCCGACTTCAGCCGACTGACAAACGATAGTGCGATCGCTTAGGCTATTGGGCATAGAGATAAAAATTTAAGTATAAAAATATGCTTAATACCCTCAGCCCAATTGCAGAAGATTTAGCAGGTCAAAGCTATCTCAGTCCTCATTACTTGCGAACACAGCAGCGCATTCGTTCCCTCATAGACAAATATATTGCAGTCGAAAAACTACACGAGCGTCTGCAAGATTTACCGATACAGTTTGCCAATCCCCAACCGCGTCCCTGGAAACACATCGACTGGCAGACAATTAACCGCAATCAAATTATCGGCTTAGACGCAGAGGTATTTTTATCTATATTGATCGGTGCGATGGATACAGAAGCACCCATTCGCGGTTATACCCAAACCAGTCGGCAGTATTTGGAAAAATTGCATCCTCAGATGGCTCGGTTTGTTGGTGGAACTGTCGGTAAAGATGGCGAATTGCTAGAACTTGGTTTGTGGGAAAAGGAAGAACGTCAGCACACACCCGCATTAATCAAAGTCTACACCCAATTAACAGGCGAGAAAATTACCCCAAAACTTCGTACTGTTAGAAGCTATCTCCCTACAGATGATCCTCACGAAGACTTATATCGCCACGGTTTACACCGCATTGCCACAGAATACGGTGCAACTTGTCTTTATATTTGGTTGATGGCTCATACCACAGGCGCACTCCAAGATGTTCTAGAGGAACTAGCGCAGGATGAAATCAACCACATGACCAAATTCTGGGGGTTTGGAGTCTGGGCTTTCCCTGATACTGGGTTGATGCGAATTGGACGCACCCTGATTAAAACGCGATCGCCAAACTATCAGCGTAACAACCTCATGCGTACTCTTCGCCGGATGATGGGTACACTCAACTGGAATGCTTGGTCATTAACCAACAAAATAACTCTCCTATTTACCTTCACCTACACAATGCATCGCTTGTGGAGTTGGAACAACACCCTCACACCAGAGTACTTACAAAATTTATTTGAAACTACTCATTAGTAAAAACAAAAGACAAATGACAAAAGACAAAGGACAAGTGACAAATGACAAATGACAAATCAAAATTACCCATAGATTTAAATCCCCAAAAAATCCCCCAACATATCGCCGTCATCATGGATGGTAACGGCCGATGGGCAACCAGTCGAGGATTACCGCGCATTGCTGGACATCGCCAAGGAGCAAGAACGCTCAAAGAACTATTGCGTTGCTGCAAAGATTGGGGAATCAAAGCGTTAACAGCCTACGCTTTCTCCACAGAAAATTGGCAGCGTCCTGTTGAAGAAGTGGATTTTCTAATGCATTTGTTTGAGCGATTACTACGCCGCGAGTTGGCTCAGATGCATCAAGAAGGAGTACGTATCTCGTTTATTGGAGATTTATCGGCTTTACCCAAGTCTCTACAAATGGAAATGGAACGTTCAATGACAGAGACATTGAACAATCAAGCAATCCACTTTACTATTGCAGTCAATTACGGTAGCCGCAACGAAATTACCAGAGTTTGTCGTCAAGTAGCTCAACTCGTGCAACAGGGCGAACTTAGCGCCCAAGAAGTGAATGAAAGTCTTGTAGAACAACATCTCTACACAGCAGACACTCCAGAACCCGATTTACTGATTCGTACCAGTGGTGAGATGCGATTGAGTAATTTTCTCTTATGGCAAATGGCTTATACAGAGATGTATTTCACCGATATTCTTTGGCCAGATTTTAATCGAGAAGCATTTCATCAAGCTTTGTTGAGCTATCAAAATCGCGATCGCCGTTTTGGTCAAGTCAAAGCTTCATTATCAGCTTAGTGTACCAAACACCAGACATCACGTGAACGAGGCAGGAGGCAGAGGGCAATATTCCTTCTGCCTTTTGCCTTTGTTGATAAAGTAAAAGCACCCACATTACCACGATGGTATATGAGCGCTTACAAATAAAACATTATCGAGGATAATCTATCTGCTATGACAGACCGAAGTAACTATAAGAATAGCAGGCACTGGGTAAATAAACTGCAAGGGTAGTTACAAATGTTTTGTTAAAAATATTACTTACCGTAAATGTGATGCTTGATTTAGGCAAAATCCAATCGATTGCGGAATCCTATTCTCCCCAAGAACTCTTCGCTGGCTTGGTTTGGCAGCGTCGGTTCAATGAGTTTGATGGCAAAGAAGTGATTACTGACCTTTCCAACCACAGAAATTTATGGTCAAGCTTTCTATTCACAAAACCAATCTTTGCACCAGATGAAAACGGTTTAAGCTTTGGTGGTATGGTCGATACCCTACTTGCAATGGCAAACTATCGTCCCATGCCTGAAACCAGCATCATCCATTTCATTGCCTATCCTGCCGATACACTGTACATTCTGACAGAGAACCAAGATACAAAAGTGTCTGAGCTTTTAGACTTGGGCAAAAAATGGCGAGCTGATTCAGTAGAGGTAAGTGATGGCACGAATGAAGATTATGGTTTCCGCCTGAAGCGCCGACTGAGAACTAGATTGGAAGGGGCGTTATGGGGTGAGGATGTTCACCAAGATTGTGATGCGGTGGTTGTTGCCTATTGGTGGGATTGAATACTTGAAATATCTCAATCAGAGAAATCGTGAACTACAATATGCTGTTTTCTTGCCGAATCTTAGCCTACACCCAAATTTAGCAGCGATCGCAGCCTCTTGATTTTTTTGAGTCAATTATTCTTTATTAGGTATTGAGCCGAAATCCTCGGCTCAATACCTATATTCATATATCACCAAATCAGACTTATGGAAATTATTCTTTTGTCAATATAGCAATTATTTTTTATATTTGAACAGAGAAAATTTAGAAGGCTTATGAATCAAGCATTTTACGCAATGCGTTGTTCAAAAATCATTTGGGATTGCTATCGTAATTATAGAAACTATCAATATGATGTTTTGTTAATTCTTTCCGAAAATAGTATTTACTAGAATTTAATACCTGCGATATAAGCTGACGTTTTGATAAGTTAATTCAGAAAAAATCCTGATATCCAAAATTTAAAGTTGACAAGACTCTCTTGCTAAATCTACTTTAAATTTACTTATCAATCCATTTTAAAATCGCAATGAATTTTTCCACTATTTTATAGGTGTTGGGAGTCATGATGGCAAAATATCTACTAGCTTTTGCTAGTGGGATGGGATTTTTATGTTTAATTGTCGGGTTATCACCTGTGCAAGCCCTTCCTAGTTTAAAAATTGCAGATAAAAACGTAGCTGTTAATCAAAATGACGGCAGCTATGAAAATAATTATTCTCATCAAAGCGATTTAGCAAATAATATCTCCAGTAAATTGCTGATAGCTAATGAGAGCCAAAAAAACTTACCCTCAGTCAATGAACAGCAAAAAATTCAAGATTTAGGAATAGATTCTGCTGTTAACTTATGGCAGCCAATCACACCACAACCTGCAAGTTCATCTCCAACCTCATACAAACTTGCACAAGTAACATCCGTATCGCAATTGTCTGATGTACAGCCGAATGATTGGGCTTTTCAGGCACTCCAATCTTTAGTCGAGCGCTATGGTTGTATCGCAGGTTATCCCAATCAAACCTATCGCGGTAATCGGGCGATGACTCGCTATGAATTTGCTGCTGGCTTAAATGCTTGTTTAGAGCGAATAAATGAACTGATTGCGACTGCAACTGGTGATTTGGTCAAAAAAGAAGATTTAGCCACATTGCAGAAACTACAAGAACAATTTGCGGCGGAATTGGCAACATTGCGGGGTCGAGTAGATGCTGTAGAAGCTCGCACAGCAGAACTAGAAGCAAATCAGTTTTCTACTACGACCAAACTCAATGGTGAGGTAATTATTGCTGGTGTTGGTGCTAGCGGTGGCGCTCCTAATGATAGTGACCCGAACATCATCCTAGTCAATAGAGTACGGTTAAATCTCACCACTAGCTTTACTGGTAAAGATTCATTAATTACTGGATTGCAAGCTTATAACTTTTTGGGTGGAGCCACTGGAGAGGGTAGCCTGCAACAAGGTTTAGGATTAGCTTCGCCACTTTTAAGTGCAAGTAGCGCTCGTACCAGTTTTGAGCCGCAATTTCCGGGGTTAAATGTCAATACTTTGTCGGGCGTTGGCGCAAACAGCGTTCAGGTTTACAAATTGCTGTATGTCTTTCCCGTCGCTAATAAATTAACCTTGTTTGCGGGAACTGCGGCAGAGACATCAGATGCTTTCCCAACAATTACGCCTTTTTATGGTGAAGGACAAGAGTCAATATCTCGTTTTGGCAACTTGAATCCTGTACTACGGGTTTCTGGTGGAACTTCGGGTACTGGTTTAGCATCGGCAGCGGGATTTATTTTTAACATTTCGCCAAATTTTGATTTAAGAGCTTTATACGGCAGTGTAAATGCCAATTTACCGGAAAAATCTGCGGCTGAAGCAGTACCAGGAGTTTCTACTACACCTTTGGGAGCAGGTTTATTTAGTGGTAGTAGTATTATTGCCACACAGTTAACCTTCAAGCCAAGTCCTGCTTTTGATATTGGTTTAAACTATGCCCACAGTTATCACGAAATCAATATTTTGGCTACAGGATTAGTTAGTAGTGATATCGGTGCTTTATCAGGAGTTGCAGTTGGAACACCGCTCACACTCAACTCTGTTGGCGGTACGGTAACATGGCGATTGTCTCCCAAGATAGCCTTATCTGGCTACGGTGCAGCAATATTTGTTGATGCTGCTTCAAATAGCGTGGATGCTTCCACCACCTTTACAAGTTGGATGGCGGGAATTCACTTTAAAGATTTATTCAAGTCAGGAAACACAGCCGGGATTCTTTTTGGTCAGCCGCTTTTCCGTAGCGATACTGGTGGTTCTGCTCAACTTACCCCCACAGGCGAGAATCGGGCGACTCCTTACCATTTGGAAGCCTATTACCGCCTTCAAGTTAGCGATAATATCAGCATTACCCCTGGTGCGTTTGTTCTATTTAACCCAGAAGGTAACAGCAATAATGAGACTACGACTGTAGGCGTACTTCGGACTACTTTTACATTTTAAGAGATTGAGATTAAGTAGTCAAAATCCCCTAAGAAATTGGGGGATTTTGAGATTGGATAACAAAATTCACAGTAGACCTCTTGCAGCATAAATCAACAATAAAGAACCTCACCCCGATGCTTTGGCTATCCATTAGTCACATCTTTAAAAAAAGTGTTGAAGATAAAATAATGACTAATAAATACGTAGAAATTCGGTGGATGTTTATTGAATAATATTGTTTGGTTTTTGACAAAAATATAGTCCCATTGCCCAAAATTTGTTGTGCAAAACTAATCTGATGTCTACGTTGGTGACTGACTTGTACTGAGCGCAGTCGAAGTAGCTTACCGAATGGGCGAAGTACAGGCTACATTAAAAATAAACTGTGTAGGTGTAACTCATCGTCGATATCGCCCCACAGATAACCTAATTATTTCTTTTACCTGATTTAGCAGTTTGATTTGAAAGGTGGTGCTTTTGTATAACCCGCTCAATCTGGCAAGTCACCCCATCTATTCTATTTTTAACCTTATCAAAATCAATATTCGCCCAAATATAGGCTTTGTCAGGTCTTTGTTGCTTCCCACTCATATATGGTCTTACTTGTCAATATACTTTGTTATATCTATACAATATAGTCTTCTCAATTTCTAAACTACTTTCTCTAGACATATAAGTAAATATGCTTAATATTTACTTAAGGTTTTATCGCAATCCGATTTTATTTTTAAACCTACTTACGCGATCCTCAAAGTACAGCGTAAGCGCCAGAGGCAGGAAGTAGGGAATCAGCCTTAGTTATACAGAGGTTTTTCACGCAATCAAATAGGAGTCTTATGGCTTTTAGAAGTTCAACCAAACAGTGATTTGATTAATATGGGCGCAGATTATTATCTATCTATTGAAAGAGACGCGATATTTCGCGCCTCTAAGAACTAAAATCAAAATTCTAAGTGTAAGCTTAAATCTTTGTTTGTAGATATTGCACCAATTGCGGTGCTTGCATCACTCCCTCTATCCGCTCCACAGGCTGACCCTGCTTAAACAGTACTAGGGTTGGAAGAGAAGCAATTTTATACTCAGTAGCCAAATCTGTGTATTTTTCCGTGTCGATTTTGACAATCCTTAAGCGATCCTTAAGTTGGGCATTGACTTGCTCTAAAATTGGCACCATCATCTGACAGGGGCCGCACCAGTCAGCATAAAAATCTACTAATACAGGTACATCAGAAGCAGACAGCATATCTTCAAAACTGTTAAATTGCTTTTTCGTTGCCATGTGACACACACCGATTTTCAATTGTTTGTTTCAATAGTAGTTCTTATAAAATAAAATCGGTATAGATTCATGGGTTTTTGTTAGTAAAAGATTAGATTAGTTAATATGAGGATGATTAACCAGCCAAAAATATTAAATAATTATAATAAAATCCGTATATTATGTTAGGTTGTGCATCTGTATTAAATATGTGTTTCAACCTATCACGATCGACCAAATCATTATAGAGCCTTTCACAAGAGTGATGTCTACGAAGGCTGTAGATGCAACACTTTCTAGTCTATCTAGTCAGGCAAATATATTAGTTATAGTTATTCATCTATTTACAGAGAAGTAACTATAGATATTTAATCAGAGTAAAACGTTAATTATTGTTATTCGAGTTATATAGGAATCTTATTTGATTTGTGAGAATTGCAAATCGCAGCTTCTCGATAACTTTTATGAAGGTGAGGATCTTGTTTTAGCGCGTCTGATTCAGCATAGCTATATCTAGCTAAATACGACGTATAGCAATCCTATTTGATTCCTGATTACTCGTAAAGATCGGGGACTGGGGACTGGGAAGATAGAAATAAAGGTGTACTGAGTTTTTTCAGAAATCAAATATGAGTCCTGTATAACTTTATCTATTAGCTATCTAACTTGCAGCATGACAGCAAGATTATCACCCCGCAAGAGTTAGATATTATCCAGACAATATTCAGATGTTCCCGAAATCGCCATAAGATAATTAGCGCGGTATTTCTAAGATTGAGGAACATTAAATGACGCTATTACAAGATAAAGTCGCAATTGTCACAGGTGCATCAAGAGGAATTGGCCGAGCGATCGCAATTGAATTAGCTTCACAAGGAGCGATCGCAGTTGTCAATTATGCCAGTTCTAGTGCAGCTGCTGAGGCAGTTGTTACAGAAATTACTGATGCGGGAGGTCAAGCGATCGCTATCCAAGCTGACGTTTCTAAAAGCGATCAAGTAGATACACTCGTTAACACCGTCATAGAAAAGTTTAAGCGTGTGGATATTTTGGTCAACAATGCAGGAATTACCCGCGACACACTGCTTTTGCGTTTGAAGCCAGAAGATTGGCAAGCTGTGATAGACCTAAATCTCACTGGTGTTTTCTTATGTACACGCGCCGCCAGTAAAATTATGCTGAAGCAGCGATCGGGGCGGATTATCAACATTACCTCTGTGGCTGGGCAAATGGGCAACCCAGGTCAGTCAAACTACAGCGCCGCCAAAGCAGGTGTAATCGGTTTCACCAAAAGCGTTGCCAAAGAACTCGCTACTCGTGGCATTACCGTTAACGCCGTCGCTCCTGGATTCATCACCACCGACATGACCAGCGATCTCAACAACCCCGAAGATATTCTGAAATACATTCCACTCGGTCGCTTCGGTCAACCCGAAGAAGTCGCAGGAATGGTGCGCTTCCTCGCCGCCGATCCCGCCGCCGCCTACATCACTGGACAAGTCTTTAACGTCGATGGCGGTATGGTAATGGCCTAAATAGTTGAAGGGTAGCGATTTTTCGTAGTTGGCGCTTTAGCGCCAACTACGAACTTATTAAATAAAATTTGACAGATTAGTTATGAAAACAGACTCTATTTTTTATCGTTTATTTCAAACTTTTCCCAGTGCTTTTTTTGAATTAATTAATCTGCAACCATCAGAAGCAAATGCATATAATTTCGCTTCAGTAGAATTAAAGCAAACAGCATTTCGCATTGATGGGGTCTTTCTTCCTGTTGCTGACACTAATCATCAGCCGATTTATTTTGTAGAGGTTCAATTTCAAAAAGATAATGAATTTTATGCTCGTTTATTTTCAGAAATATTTCTGTATTTACGACTTTACGCACCTACTTCAGATTGGCGATCGGTAGTTATATTCCCTCGCCGCAGCCTTGAACCAACACAAGTCCAACCGTATCGAGTCTTACTCGAAAGCCAACTTGTAACGAGGCTATATTTAAACGAGCTTGGAGAAGTAACTGAATATTCCTTAGGAGTTGGTATTATCAAATTAGTAGTTGTAAATAAAAAACAAACTCCCATATTAGTCAAAAGTTTGATTACAAAGACACGTTCGGAACTGAGCGATAAAGCACTTCAAAAAAAAGTGATAGATTTAATAGAAACAATTGTAGTTTACAAACTACCGCGTATCAGTCGTCAGGAGTTGGTAAAAATGTTTGGACTCGGTGATTTTGATATCAAAACGACTAGACTTTATGAGGAACTCAAGCAGGAAACAACTCTAGAGCTAGTCATGCGCCAGTTACGACGACGCATTGGTAATTTGAATCCGCAATTGTCAGAGCGCATCAGCCAGTTATCTATCGAACAGCTTGAAAATCTAGCCGAGGCACTGTTGGATTTTTCCACAGAAGGAGATTTAGTTGTTTGGCTGCAAGACAATTTAACTCAAGCTTGAATTTTTGGTGAATTGAATAAACATAGTAGGGCTAGCACTGCAATGCCGACCCTACAAGCAACTAAGGCTGTTGGCGTATCCTTTGCCAGACTGTAAAGCCCAAAAGTAGGATAATACTACTGGCGGTTGTCAGCATCACAGCCAAACTCATACCTTGTATTCTCATCGCTAGCAAGTTGAAAACTAAGGTAATTGACCAAAGGGTAAACGCAGCATGGCGCTGGGAGAGTCCCCAAGCAAGTAAGCGGTGGTGCAGGTGGTCTTTGCCAGGAGTACTCAGAGGGTTATTTCCTGCTAGTAGCCGCCGCACAAATACTTGAGTGGTATCTAGCACCGGTAATAATAGAAATAAAACCGTGGGAATTAGCGCATAAATTGTGTTTTGTTGCAGTTTCCCTAAAATACTAGTTGCTGCCAACACATAACCAAAAAAGTATGCTCCGGCATCACCCATAATAATTCGTGATGGATGGAAATTATGGCGCAAAAATCCTAGTGCAGCACCTCCCAAAGCTGCGAGGACTAAGATTGCCGCAGCACGATTGTTAAATTGAGCTGCAACGCCCAACAAACTCATGGCGGTGATAAAGCTAATTCCTCCTGCCAAGCCATCCATACCATCCATCAAATTGATGGCGTTGGTAATCCCTACTACCCATAGTACTGTTAGCAACATGGACAGAAGTGAATCGATGGGAGTGCCAAACAGGACTTTGACACTGATACCATTAGCTACCAGCAAAAGTGCCGTGACAATTTGCGCCCACAATCGCACAGAGGGCGGTAAGCCAAACTGATCGTCAATAAAGCCCACCAGGACTAATATCGAACCCCCCAACAGAATAGTGAGCACCTGAGCCAATACGTTTTGGAGTTCGATCGGTCGTAAAAGGCTAGCTAATACCAGCGCGGCAATCACGCCCGCGTAGATAGCCAGCCCCCCGGCATTGGGTAAAGGTTCTCGGTTGAGTCGCCGTGCGTTGGGTTGGTCAGCCCAACCTACCCGCAAGGCGAATTTGCGTACTGTCGGAATTAAACGCCAAGTTACAAGCCAAGCCAAGAGGAACGTAAATACTACTGCCAACCAGCCGGTGCCGCTAGGGTCGGCAATACCAAGGGACTTAAGGGAGTTGTCTAGATTCATCTCCCAATTCAAGCATTACTGCCAGTATCTAATATGAGCATCACCTGTATATTAATCAATTTTTTTATTTCCATTTGTAACTTGAGCCGCTTGAGAGATTAGCACTCTGGCGCTGTGAGTGCTAAATTGTCTAATGGAAGCGCTGGAGAAATCAAACATGGCGAAAATTATTGCATTTGACGAGGAATCGCGGCGATCTCTAGAAAGGGGTGTTAACGCCCTTGCCGATGCCGTAAAAATCACCTTGGGGCCCAAAGGTCGCAATGTCCTTTTAGAGAAAAAATTTGGCGCACCTCAAATTGTCAACGATGGTATCACTGTTGCCAAGGAAATTGAATTAGAAGATCCTTTGGAAAATACTGGTGCAAGACTCATCCAGGAAGTGGCCTCAAAAACTAAAGATGTCGCTGGAGATGGGACAACCACCGCCACAGTTTTAGCACAAGCCTTAATTAGAGAAGGTTTGAAGAACGTTGCGGCAGGTAGTAACCCTGTGAGCTTGAGACGCGGGATCGACAAAACTATTGAGGCATTGGTAGAAGAAATTGCCAAAATAGCCAAGCCAGTAGAAGGAAGTGCGATCGCTCAAGTTGCCACTGTTTCTGCTGGTAACGATGAAGAAGTTGGTCAAATGTTAGCTCAAGCAATGGAAAAAGTCACCAAAGATGGTGTAATTACCGTTGAAGAATCTAAATCCCTGACAACTGAACTAGAAGTAGTTGAGGGGATGCAGATTGACAGGGGTTATATTTCTCCCTACTTCGTCACCAACAACGAACGGCAAATCGTCGAATTTGAAAACGCCCGAATCTTGGTGACAGATAAAAAAATCAGCAGCATCCAAGATTTAGTGCCAATTTTAGAAAAAGTTGCCCGTTCTGGTCAGCCTTTGCTAATTATCGCTGAAGATGTCGAAGGTGATGCTTTGGCAACTTTGGTGGTGAACAAAGCGCGCGGTGTACTAGCTGTAGCTGGAATTAAAGCGCCTGGGTTTGGCGATCGCCGCAAAGCTTTGTTAGAAGATATTGCGATTCTCACCGATGGACAGTTGATTTCTGAAGAAATCGGTTTAAGCTTGGATACGGCTGCTTTAGAAGCGTTGGGAACTGCCCGCAAAATCACCATTGACAAAGAAAACACCACAATTGTTGCTGGTAGTGTCACCAAGCCAGAGGTACAAAAGCGGATTGGTCAAATTCGCAGACAGTTAGAAGAAACTGATTCTGAGTACGATCGCGAAAAACTGCAAGAACGCATCGCCAAGCTCGCTGGCGGCGTGGCAGTGATTAAAGTGGGTGCGGCAACCGAAACCGAACTCAAAGACCGTAAGCTGCGGATTGAGGATGCGCTCAACGCTACTAAAGCTGCTGTGGAAGAAGGTATTGTTCCTGGTGGTGGAACAACCTTAATTCACTTAGCTAAGGCAGTACAAGCGATTAAAAACACCCTAGAAAATGACGAAGAAAGAATTGGGGCTGATATTGTCGAACGAGCGCTAGAAGCCCCCTTGCGCCAAATAGCAGACAACGCTGGTGCTGAAGGTTCTGTAATTGTCTCGAAAGTCCGGGATAGCGACTTCAACATTGGTTACAACGCCGCTACTGGCGAATTTGAAGACTTGATTGCTGCTGGTATTATCGACCCTGCCAAAGTTGTGCGTTCAGCCTTGCAAAACGCTGGTTCCATTGCTGGTTTGGTCTTAACCACCGAAGCGATCGTTGTTGAAAAGCCAGAGAAGAAATCCGCTGCTCCTGCCCCTGATATGGGCGGTATGGGCGGTATGGGCGGTATGGGCGGTATGGGTGGCATGGGCGGCATGGGTATGTTCTAATTTCTGCTGACCCAGATAAATATTTTTTAAACAGTTTGTCTTGCCAAGGCAAACTGTTTTTTGTAGCATTGCTGATTCAAAGGCAATATGTTATACCAATTCGTAATTCGTCAGATAAAATCTGGGTGATGACCTCTTTATATTAATTTTTGCAAAATAACGTCTGAGTTATGTAAGTTATTTTTATGTCCTTTGTTATTTACTAATGAAAAATGACAAATGACCAATGACCAATGACAAATGACTATTAGGTAATATTGCATGGCACGAAAATTACGTCGCCTTCCTAAAATACTCACCAAGCTATATGAAGACGAGTTCCATCACCAACCAGGGACTATACCTGGAACCATTTTTATTGATGCAGATGCTCCACCACCAATAATTTTTTTGATTGACTATAACCAAACCAATTTCATTCGCGAACAAATAGAAACTCCAGAGGAGTGTGTCTCTTATCTGGAATCGGAATCGGTTTCTTGGGTAGATGTACAAGGTTTAGGTAGTCAAGACATATTACAACGATTGGGTAAAGTTTTTAAGTTACATCCTCTAGTTTTAGAAGATGTAGTTAATGTACCGGAGCGTCCCAAAACAGAGGATTATGAAGATCAATTACTTTTCATTGCCCGGATGGTAGTGCCAAAGGAAAGAACATGTGGTTTTTATAGCGAACAAGTGAGTTTGATATTAGGAAAAAATTATCTACTGACAGTACAAGAGGAACCAGAACATGATTGCTTTGAAGCGGTGCGATCGCGAATTGAAAAAAACAAAGGTATCATCCGTAAACAGGGAGCAGATTATTTAGCTTATGCTTTATTAGATGCAATTATTGATGGCTTTTTCCCAGTGCTAGAGCTTTATGGCGAGCGAATCGAAGAGTTAGAGGAGGAAGTAATAGTTAAACCTACTCCCCAAACACTGCAAAATATTTATCAAATTAGACGAGAATTACTGCAACTACGTCGTGCTATCTGGCCCCAACGAGATGCAATTAATTCCTTAATTCGAGATGCTCCCGATTTGATTTCTGAAGAAGTACGAATCTACCTGCGAGATTGTTATGACCATACAGTGCAAGTGATGGATATGGTAGAAACTTATCGAGAACTATCATCTGGATTAATGGATGTGTACCTTTCGGCAGTAAGTAATAAAATGAATGAAATCATGAAGGTGCTAACGATAGTTTCAACGATCTTTATTCCCCTGACTTTTGTGGCCGGAATATATGGTATGAATTTCAATACAGAGAAATCACCATATAATATGCCTGAATTGAATTGGTATTGGGGCTATCCACTTTGCTGGGCATTGATGTTAGCGATCGCATTTAGTTTGCTATTCTTTTTTTGGCGAAGAGGGTGGCTGCAAAATTCTGTAGAAATCAAGCGCAATTAAAAATTGTAGATTAGCGATGAGTCAAATATATATTCATTAGCACCGGGAGTTAAGATTTTTGAGTTATGAGGAGTAGCGACCAGAATTTAGTAGTTTTGACGATTTATATTATCGGTGTCTCTTATGTTTTCAATCGCATGATTGAATCCATCGATGACCAAGTTAAATTTGAGTTTAAAAAAGGAACTGTTGACGAACAACTCAAAGAACAAAATCTCGACGATAAAATTGGAATTTCCTTTAAACTCAAATCTTCATACCCAATTGACGATTTGAAAGATTTAGGAATTAGCATTGAAAATAAATCAGATAATGTTGCCGTATACGTTGACTGGGACAATAGTTCTTTAGTTGTTGAACATAGTAAGCAATCGCGCCGCGTAATTCGGAAATCACCAGACTTAACCCGCGACTTAGCAGTACCCCAAAGTCCTAGCCTGATTGCTCCCAAGAAAACACTTTCTGAAACAGTGACAGCAGAAGATGTTTTCCAGCGCGATCAAGTAGCTGGAACCTATTTAGCAAAAAAACCATTAATTGATATCAATGGGCTACAAAAAGGGCAAAAAAAGTTGTACAACGATTTTATTAACAGAAAAAAAGAGTTGGATTTTTCTCTGCAATTAGTGTTGAGGATATCTGAAGTGCGTCTAGGTCTAGCTCCAGGTCGTGATTTTCCTCCCATTAGCATTATCAATTGTCCTTTCACAGTCAGGAAACTACCTTGGACTTACGCTCTACCCTGGAATAAAAAAAAGTAATAACCTGTCAACCCCTTGTGTTAACCGGGTACACTGGATTTAAGGAGAGAGTAGGCGCAGGCGGTTGCAGATCGGTCATAGTTACTGGTTTGAGGAAAGTCCGGACTCCCGAAAGACCAAACTTGCTGGATAACGTCCAGTGCGAGCGATCGTGAGGATAGTGCCACAGAAAGATACCGCCAAAAAAGTTAGGAATTAGAAGTTAGGAGTTAGGAGTTAGGAATTATTAATTATTAACTCTTAACTCTTAACTCATAACTCCTAACTAAATTTGGTAAGGGTGCAAAGGTGCGGTAAGAGCGCACCAGCAGTATCGAGAGGTGCTGGCTCGGTAAACCCCGGTTGGGAGCAAGGCGATAGGAACTACGGTTGGTCTTTTACCAGTTCCGCTCAATGAGAGCCGCTTGAGGCGTTTGGTAACAAACGTCCCAGATAGATAACTGCCCTCGCAAGAGAACAGAACCCGGCTTATGTCCTGCTCTCTCCCCTTTAATGGAGTATGAACCTTTCACGGTTTGTACTCTATTATTTTTTGTACGGGTTTTGTGCGTAAGCGTACCCTTTGGGATCTTGCTACGCGTAGCGTCTCGTAGAGAAGCTCGTCGTAGACATCGCTAATTTATCATCTAAAGCATTTAAAGCATTCCCAATATCTCTAATGCTGTATCCAAATGCCATTTAACCCGATAGAGTCCAAACAGTTTCTCTTGACTGTAACGTGCAGGGTACTCTAACTTCCTTCCCTCCATCGTCACCTTGAGCAATGCTGACTGCTCTGGTGTCGGTGTTCCCATAGCTTCTAGTGTCGCTTCTAGCGTTTCTACTTGAGAAAGCATAGGAGACTTCAATCCTTTATTCTCCGATACTTGCTTGCAGGCTATAACAGGGAAAGTTAGGAGTGCATTAATGTATGATGCTTTATCAGCAGGGTTTCCTATTGCTTGGATGCCGTACTGTATCAGACATAAATCGCGTAACGCTCTCAAGCTTTTAACTTCTAATTCTGTGCGCGTAAACATAAAATAGAGTTACCTCTTGTAAAAGTGGGAATCGGTGGGCAACAAGTTTCTCAGGCTAAGATGCCCATCGATTTAAGATTATCCACTGATATACACGTGGAGAATAAGTTTATTTGTATTTCTATACAATGTCTAAAAATAAAGGTAATCCAGATAACTTAAAGCCATTCACCACAGATAGAGAACGACCATTAACTGAATATCTACATTTGCGTGTCACCAAAGAAATGAAGGAAGAGGTAAAAGCTAAAGACGATCCTCCTGAATTTTGCCGTCAAGCTATCCAAGAGAAGCTAGATAGAGAGAAGTAGCAAAAAGTTGTTAGAGTAATAGTCCAAGAGATTTAGATATATAAGTATAGATAGCTAGTTACCTTCCCCTGCCTCCCCTGCCTCCCCTGCCTCCTCTGCCCCTCCGCCCCCTGCCCCCTGCCCCCTTCCCCTTATCATGTAATGCCCCTTGCCTATCCACGCCGTCAACGGCAACTTGAAAGTTTAGTCCAAAAATTTGGTTTGTCGCTAGAAGCACCTATAAAGTGGGAACTGTTGGATTTAGCGCTAACTCATCCCACTGTCTCTGATTCGGCAAATTATGAACAGCTAGAGTTTGTTGGCGATGCAGTGGTGCGGCTGGTGTCGGCTGTTGTGTTATGGGAAAATTATCCCGATTGTCCAGTAGGGGATTTTGCAGCAATTCGTTCGGTATTGGTAAGCGATCGCATTCTCGCCCAATTGGCCAGAGTTTATGGTTTGGAGTTATACTTACTAGTCGCTGGTAGTGCTACCGCCGATAAAGTTGGTCTAGAGTCACGACTGGCAGATGCTTTTGAAGCAGTTTTGGGTGCGCTTTACTTAAGTACTCAAAATCTGGAATTGATTCGCTCTTGGCTAGATCCTCACTTCCACCAACTAGCCACAGAGATTCGCCTCGATCCTGCCAGACTTAATTACAAAGCTGCTCTCCAAGAATGGACTCAGGCGCAATTTAAAGTTTTACCAGAGTATCGGGTTGTGGAAATCACTCAACCGCATCGCAATCAAGAACGTTTCCTGGCTGAAGTGTGGCTGCACGGAAAGATGCTTGGACAAGGTAAAGGACGCTCAATCAAAACCGCAGAACAAGCCGCAGCTAAAGTAGCTTTTTTAGCAATTTCTAACCCGCAAATACCCTGAGCTTAAAAGAAGGGCGATTAGTCGATAATCAGTTGATTGTCAGTGGTCATTTGTCCCTCGTCCTTTGTATACAAATGACAAATGACAAATGACAAATGACAAATGACAAATGACAAATGACAAA
>NZ_JAVRCC020000029.1:0-69876 GCF_034530975.2 Nostoc sp. DedQUE07
CCCCTCTTATTCAGAAAGTAGATTATCACATTTTGGTATTAGTGGGATAGGTTCAGATAAATACTCCATCCTTCCTGCCTTCTGCCTTCTGCCCCCTGCCCCCTGCCTCCTAATACTAAGGTGATTGATTTAACACCCACTTCAACCACTGACTAAAGGAACTTAAAACATTCAACCTTTGAACTCCAGGCGCACGAGCGGCGGCGAGTCCATCAACGGCGACTAATGCAGCGTATTGCAAGCCCAAGAAACTATCAACTGCGGCATAAGGGCCACCTAAAGTAATCGCCCCCGCAGCATACATTTGACCTCGATCGCTACGCATTTCTACTAATTCAAAATTGTTCGCTACAGTCAATCGCCCCAGATGATTCACTGGTAAATTGTAATGTTTCACCAAATCTGCCAAGAGGGGATTGGCATCTACTTTGGCATCCAGTCCAGTAGCATCAACAATAAAGTCAGCGAACAATTTCTTTTCCCCAAAGCTTTGCTCTCGGATACGGGTAATAGTCCGGTTTTGGGCATCTCGTTCCACATCCAAAACCTCACCGAAGGTAATTTGATACCAACCTTCGCTTAACCCTTGGGCAGTAATTTGCTGCCAATCTCGGCGGTCGGCGGTGGTAGTTCCACCCCAGTCTGCTAGTAAACGCTTGCGTTCATCGGGGGTGGCTTTTTCTAACATTGCCCGGAGTTCGCCGCCCCAACAGGCTTTCGGCCAGTTAAATGGTTGAAATTCGTAATGATTTTTGACTAGGCGCTGGGTATTTTGAAATTTGTTACCTTGGGGTTTAGGCGATCGCATTAAATGCAAAACTGCAATATTCCGATTTCGTTTTCTGGCTTCATAAATTCGCTGCACAATCCGCGAAGCCACAATTCCCCGCCCCCGAATCAATACCGTACCACCATGTTGCTCTAGTTGCTCATAAACGCGATCGTGAGCTTCATAAGCATTGACGACAGATGTAAAATCTTGATATTTTTCCCTATAAGCTTGCAAATCTGGGAGAAACTGAATTGCTGGATATCCAGTAGCTAAATGTAAATAACGACTAACTAAAAAAGCATAATTTCCCGGGCCGCGAGAATAGGCTACGCAATATCTGCCATCATCAGTTTTGCGAATTACTCTAACTCGCCCATAGCGATAAATTTGATTCCAGCCTATGCGCTTCGTCTCCCTATCTATGGAATCAAAGACATTACCCGCACGGGGAGTATAAGTTTCTGCAAATGTTGGTTCAGCAAACACTTGCCATAAATACTTGAATGCTGACTTCATCTGTCCCTTAGCTAAGTCTCCCCAAGCTTCACGCAAGGCATAACTAGGCCAACCCCAAATATTATCGGGACAAGAATCAGAATTAGAACGCAGTCTTTCATATAAAGGAATTTGCGAATTCAGACAGAGGCGTTTGTAACGGGCATAAGGTTCTGCCTCTAATCCCAAAGCCACAATTTTGTCAGCAGGTACACCACTAATTCGCAACAAATCAGTCCATAAAAAGCTACCCAATCCCGCCCCGATCGCTAGATAATCAGATTCATCTACTGGTAATCCTGTAGCATGAAGTGCTTGCACAGAGACTTTTTGTGCCTGAAACGCCAATGGCGGGAAATTACTTGCCACAGGCGTTAGCGGCTGTACAGGTAAGCTGGGGTCTGGGCGATTGGTATTTGCGTTGAAGTGAATCGTTGAAGGGGGGCTAGTATCTGGTGCAGCAGCGCTAGCACCAAATGTCACTGCGATTAGATAAGGGCCAATTTGCAACGTATCGCCATTAACTAGAACACTACGCGTTTGTGGTTGACCGTTGACATAGACACCGTTAACGCTACCTTGGTCAATCACTACTAAATGGTCTTGTTCCCAGTCAATTAGGGCATGGTAGCGAGAAACTTCGTTACTGTTAAGCAGCATCCGAGAAACCCGCATTCCTCTGAGTTCAGCAGGTAAGCGAGCAAATTCTCGACCAAAAGCGATCGGCACATTTAACAGTGGTTCTCGCCGTTCGCCTGTCGCTGGTTCTTCCCAACTTAATTGGATTTGTAAGTCATTGGTCATTTGTCATTTGTCATTGGTCATTTGTCATTGGTCATTGGGCATTGGGCATTGGGCATTGAGTATGGGGATTGAATCTTCAATTTTGAATTTTGAGTCGCACCTTTGGTGCGCTTCCAGCGCAACTTGAATTTTGAATTGATTTCTCCCCTGCTCAACTACCCCGTGCTACCAACACACTCACAGCCGCAGCTAAAGATGTCCCACACCAATGACAGCCAATTTGTAGATTCTCTCCTGGGGAAACTTTATGACATTTGGGGCATTCTAAGCCATAAACTCCTGGCGGTGGTGCGGGGGGTGTTTGTGGATGATGGTGATGTCCGAGATTTAGTGCTGGATTGGGTGGGAGCAAAATTGTTGCTGGAATACTACCCGTGGAAACGCTTGTAACGTTGAGTTTTATTTGTCCCAAAGAGATGCTAGTACCCTCAGTTAAAGGCATTTCACCTTGGACTAATTGCCGTCCATCGACAACGGGGGGATTTTGCGATCGCAAATTCCTGATATAAAAACGCTGTTGCTGGTGATGAAAAAATATTTCAACGTGGAGTCCAGATACAGTAGGATGACTCAGAACAATATCGCACCGGAGGGGATCGCGACCGATGCGGACAGTGCCATGATTTTGACTTGGCTGTTGTTCGTAAATATTCTGAGTTTTATCTTGGCCTGCATCGTGCCAATGTAAAGTTAGTGCGTTCATTGTTCTAACTTTGTAAGTGGTATTTAGCTACTTCAACTTCTTTCTGTGCGATTCCTAACACGATTGAGTAGGTGCAAGCAAGTATTTAGAAAAAACTTCAACAAGCTTTATCTATTCGACGCTAATTTATCAGCAATACGTGTAGTTTCTGGCAGTCGATATTTGGGCGTGCAGCGTAATACATAGTCAATCGCAGTCGGTAAACTAATTCGATGACCACTGGAAATATACAGAGGTTTTACTCCTGTGCGCGATCGCAAAACTGCCCCAATGGTTTCACCGTTATATATTAGTGGTTGCGTGCTGCCTTTGGTTTCTGCCAATTCTTCATGCTTACCTATCAACCTCGACTTAGCTACACCAATTGTCGGCATATCTATAAGTAACCCTAAATGGCTAGCTATACCTAATCTGCGGGGATGAGCAATTCCTTGACCATCACATAGAATGATATCTGGTGTTGTGTTAATTTTCTCCAGGGCATCGAGTACGGCTGGAATTTCCCGAAATGAGAGGAACCCAGGAACATAAGGAAAGGTTGTAGGACGATGTGCTAGGCTTGTCTCGATTACTTGCAAATCAGGAAAACTCAGCACTGCAACAGCAGCACGGCTAATTGTTCCATCAGCTTCAAAACCCATATCTACACCAGCAACGTACTGAATAGGTTCTTGTAGTTGATCTTCAGTAATTACTTGATTTTGCAGCGTTTCTTGGATAACTATGGCTTCTTCTAGCGTCGAAGGCCAAACACGATCTCGGTAAAACTTCATATTGAAAATTGGAATTAACTGATTAATATTAATCCTGTTAATTTGGCAAGCACAAAAACAAGAGTTTTTGATGTTGATACAGGGAAAATATATTTTTGTAAAAGTCTGTGAATGACTATCTTTATACTAAATATTTTAGCCCAGGTTAGCTGATATCTTACATTACAGTGTTACTTAAGGCTGTCAAGAGGGAATCCTGAGAATATAAGTTTATTTTTCTAGATTTTCTTTTTTACTGGTTATGACACAGCCAAATATTCTAAAACTTGCAAAACAGGGAGATGCAGAAGCGATCGCATCTCTGATGAACCGCCACTTATACCCCAAAGGGATCAACGCAAAAGTTGCTTTCCAAGATGCTTGCTTAGAGGTAACGCTAGAATCTGCCCAAGTACTAAATCAGCAAATTTTAGTTGCATTTATCCGCAAAGGGTTAACAGCTTTAGGGGCTGCATCTGTTGAAAGAGTCAAAATTTATGGACAACAAACAGGTAAGGAGTTTCCGACTTGGAGTAAAGAGTTTGATTTGGGCATGGTAGAAGCTGATTTAGAACCAGTAGATGATGAACACTCTTCTAGTAATCCTCAAAATCTAACTATTTATATTAACTTAAGTGGCGATACTGCGCAGGGATTAACAAACCAAGATTTTGAATTTATTGCTAATCAAATTAGTACTGATATTTTATCATCTTCTACTAACGTTTTTATTCAAAAAGTAAGTATTAGTAATGGTAGCTCTGTGATTACCAAGGAACGATAATATTTAATTTATCTCACGCATAGGTGCAGAGATAGAACCTAAAATATGGGGTTTTATAATAATTTTAATAAATTTATATGAATTTTAAATATAGGATTGGAAAAATTTTGAAAATCTTGCTTTTACCTGTAAATAGGAAATCCTGAGATGGAAGATATTATCTTAGTTGTTTGGATTTAGTTATTGGTTATGAAACAGCCGAATACTCAAGAAGTTACTAAGCAAAAGCTACAAACGTTTTACTGGCCTTTATGGTTTCCTTATCCTAGTTCTTGGTTCAAAGCATTGATTTTGACTCTATTTTTGAGAGTTATTATATTTATAGTTCAAAATACTGGAAAGCTAGGTTATGACATCGTATATTTCGTACGTAGCCCGGAATTATTTTTAATATTTACAATATTGTTAATCTTATCTCCAATTCCGATAATTTCTTTAACTCATCACTGCTTACACTTGCTCATTAGTCGATTTATCTCAGAAATTCAGGCACCGGAAATAGGTACGACACAGGGATTATTACCAGGATTAATGAGTTGGTGGGAAGGATTGTACGCTTGGCTTGTAATTGCAATTTCTACACTGATAGCAGCTTTTTTTTCTACGATCCTTCTACCATTATTTTATCCTAGCTACGACAGACGAATTGAATACTATACACAAATAGAAAATATCAATAATATCATCTTAATATTTGGGCTATTCTATATTTATGCTGGGGCATTGATTTATCAAATTGAATATTTGGTAAAAAACCGAATAATATCTGCTTATTCTGGTAATAAAGAAGAAGATACCAATAAATCAAATATTAATTTATAGACAGAAAAAAGTACAGAAAAAGAACTCGATAAATTGCGTGGAGAAATGGGATTGCACACAACAAAATCAAATATTTTATCGAACAATGGGCAAAATTTAATAATGGAGTCTCGACGGAAGGATCGTAATTTAAATAAAAAGTTTTTGTTCGTTTTTATAATATTTTCAATTTCTCTAGGAATATACTCTTCTTCAAAATTCGTAGAAATACTTCCCTTAACCTCTAAGATTCCAACACAAATACCATCAAAGCCTGTATTAGTTACACCCTCACCAGTGACTTCAGACTCGCCGATAGTGTTACTTGAAACTGATACATTTCGAGAGGCAGTAAATCAAGCAATTAATGCAGCTAACTTGACTCAATCAGCAAAATCTCCAGATGAGTGGAAGACAGTTGTGAGTCATTGGAAAGGTGCGATCGCACTTATGAAAAACGTGCCATCTTCTAGCCCCAATTATGTAGTAGCCCAGCAAAAAATCATAGAATATCAGAAAAATCTTAACTACGCTGATAAAAATGCGATCGCTGGCAAGTAGCGCGATCGCACGTAATTAGAATTTATAATAAAAGTAATTCGCCCCCGAACCCAATCATGACAGAAGGAAAAACGCGGCGTAATTTCCTAATTACCAGCATTGCTGTGACTGGAGGTATTGTGGCAACTAATGCTTTACAGCAAAATACTACCAACACCGCAACACCGTCAGCAACTATGCCAGAGCGGGTACTGGGACGCACAGAAGTAAAACTCCCGATCTTCGGGTTAGGAGGAGCAGGACAAACGCCACTATCCTGGGAAGGAAAAGAGGGTGATGCTACAGCAATTATTCAAAGAGCGCTGGAACTTGGTATCCGCTATTTTGATACAGCAGCTAGTTATGGGCCGAGTGAAGATTATTTAGGGAAAGTGCTACCACCCCATCGCTCAAAGGTGTTTCTCACAAGCAAGACCGATCGAAGAGATCGTGATGGTGCATGGCGAGAATTGGAGCGATCGCTGAAACGTCTCAATACAGATTATCTCGATTTGTGGCAGTTGCATCACGTCTCTTTTTCTGAAGAACTCGACACCATCTTTAGTGCATCTGGTGCAATTAAAGCTTTAGAAGAAGCCATAGAACAAAAATTGGTGCGCTTTGCTGGGATCACCGGACATCACGACCCTCAAGTAATTGCTGAAGGGTTACGTCGCTATCCTTTTCACACTACACTGATTCCTGTAAATGCTGCCGACAAACACCACCCACATCCATTTATCCCAGTAGTTTTACCAGTTGCTCAAGAAAAAAATGTCGGTGTGATTGCGATGAAAGTCCCGGCTTATGGTCGGCTGTTTAAATCAGGTGGGTTGGCAGGTATGGAGCAAGCTTTAGGTTACACAATGTCTCAGCCTGGAGTTAATTGTTGTGTAATTGCAGCAGAGACGGTTACACAATTAGAGAATAATGTCAAGATAGCGAGAGCTTTTGTGCCTCTTAAAAAAGAAGAATTAACAGCCATCGCAGGGCGGGCTGCTAATGTCTGGGAAGATAGTACATTCTTCCGTGCTTGGACTTAGCCTAACCTTGCACATATTACAAAGTGTATTCTTATCAGTCCCGCTGATAATATTGTGCCGCTTGCGACATATTAAATTGTAATAGCTTCTCCTCTGGCAACTTGTATCCCAAACTCGGCTTAAAAGGCGAAATATTCAAACTGCGAATAATTTCTGACGCCACAGCCTTTGCTAGTAACGGTGGTACAGAGTTACCAACTTGTCGAAATCCGTGCCATTTGGTTACATGAAATCTAAACCAATCGGGGTAAGAATGCAATCTCGCCGCTTCCCTGACGGTGATACAGCGCGGCGTAGATGGATGAATCGGTCTAGGAGATGTGAAAGAACCCCTATACTTATCCGTTCCGGCTCTTAAAGTATTACAGACACCACCAGGATGTAGCTTATGAAAACGACTAATTTTTTCTCTTTCGCCTTGTTGAGTCTCCTGAAAACGTTTAACAGTTTCCGCAGAATGTTTTGTTCTTAAACTTGAAGAAAGTATTCGCAAATCATATTCTCGTTTGTAAGAATAATCATCATTTAGGCATTTGATCCCGCGAAGTACAAGAGCATAGTTACTAGGCTTTTCATAGTCTGCAACAACCCAATCTCTTGTTAGTAACTCTGGATATTGTTCTATTTCAGGTAAATCTCCAATTGCATCCCATACTGTAGGACTCAATGGAATGTCAGATATTTTTTGAGAATTTAAATTATTTAGTAAAGCTTGTTTAGTAATCGGCTGAGGATATTTCGCTAACTCTACATCCTCCCTTGCACCTATAAGAAATAATCTCTCACGGGACTGTGGTACTCCGTAATTTGCAGCGTTGAGAATTTGATAATTTTCTTCTACTTTATAGCCGTGAATTCTAAAATCGCTAATTAATGTTTGGAGGATTTGTTTATGTTCGCCAACCGTTATCCCCCGGACATTTTCCATCACAAAGAATTTCGGTTTTAGTTCAATAACCAGTCGATGAAAGTGAAATACCAAAGAGTTTCGAGGATCGTCAACAGCCCGTTTACCAATTAGGGAAAATCCTTGACATGGTGAGCCACAAATAACCACATCAATTTCGCGATCGCCAATTTCAGACTGATTCCTAATTTCTTCCCCGGTAGTATCCACAACACTTTTACATAACACTCTCGCATAAGGGAAGTTAAACTCATGTGTTGCACAATGGATCGGGTCGATTTCCACAGACGCCAGCACATCAAAACCAGCTTGCTCAAAGCCAAGAGTCATACCGCCCGCACCAGCGAATAAATCAACTGCGATCGCTCGTTGTTTTTTCATCTCATAAGCCATGACACCTCTAAAGGGATTAGGGACTGGGGATTGGGTATTAGGTATTAGAGATTGGGAATTGGGTATTAAGTATAGAGTATTAAATATACAAAATTTTCCCAGTTCCTAGTCCCCAGTCCCCAGTCCCCAGTCCCCAGTCCCTCATAGCATTTGCAAAATTTCTTGAGCAGCGCGATCGCAAACCCCAACTTCTCCCAAACTTTGCCGCATTTCTTCATAATCTAGCAAAGTTTGCTCTCTGCGACTGGGATTGAGTAGCAGTTCCATCGCTGCTTGGGTAATATTTTCTGCTGTGGCTTGCTCTTGTAAAAATTCTGGCACAATCGGCTTCATCACGACTAAATTAGGTGGCGATGCGAAGGTTATAGAACCTTTAAGAATTTTCCGAGCGATCCACGCAGTCAGACGACTGAGGCGATAAACTACAACCTGTGGCACGTTTAACAGAGCCAGTTCTAGATTGACAGTACCAGATTTGCTAATGGCTAAATCAGCCGCAGCAAAAACTTCCATTTGTTGACCTGATATAACTGTCGCCCGTAAACCGTAACGCTCAATAGCCTCTTCGATTGGCTGTCTATAAACTTCTAGCGATAGGGGAATCCAGAAACGAACTTCAGGTAATTTTGCTTGAATAGTTTGGGCAGCTTGAAAAATAATTGGTAAAAGATATTTTAGTTCTTGACGGCGAGAGGCGGGGAGGAGTGCGATCGCAATTTCTTCTGGTGCAATCCCCAATGTTGCACGAGCTGCTTCCCTACTAGGAGCATCTTGCATTCGGTCAACCAAAGGATGTCCCACCCAACTAACTTTTGCGCCTTTCTCGCGAAAGTAACGGGCTTCTTGTGGAAAGATTGCCAACAGCTTATCTGTAAAACCAACAATCCGGTTAGTTCTTCGCAAACTTATTGACCAAGCCCACTCTTGCGGAGCAATGTAATACACCACAGGCACATCTGGCAGATGTTGTTTCATATAAGTCCCAATTTCCAGATTGGGAGTCATATAATCGATCAGCACTACCAAGTCAGGGGGATTTTGCTTTAGGGAAGCGATCGCCCGTCGTTGCACCTGAAGAGTTGGTAAAATATAAGGCAGCCCTTCTTGAATACCCACTGAGCCAATACTACTGGTATTTCCCAGCAAAATTGCCCCAGCCTCTACCATTTTTTCGCCACCCAGCGCCACAATCTCTAATTCCAACCCAATCGCCGCAGCTTGACGCTTCAGCGCTGAAATTAGTAGCGACCCTTGTAAATCGCCAGATACTTCGCCAGTGCTGATAAATATCCGCATTTGATAATTGGTAATTACTAAAAATGAGGAGTTAGGAGTTAAAAATTCAATTTATCAACTCATAACTCATAAATTATGATGTCTGGAAAATTAACCACAATTCCTCATAATCCCACCTCATCAGCTACGCTTTTGCTCCCCTCCTCGCTTGCGGGGAGGGGTTGGGGGTGGGGTGATTATGGGTAATTCGACAGACATGATATATCTTACATCTCACGATTCATCACTTGCGCCTTTTTTCCCTTTACTGGGAATCAAGCCACGTCTTCCAGGCATCTGAGAAAGTAGAAGGAAGCGTCGCAGATGCTGCAATTCTTCGCTATCCCCTAACAATTCCAACTGTTCCAAAGCATCCTTAAAAGACAAATCAGAACGGTAGAGAATGCGGAAGGCTTTTTTTAGCAAAAGCAAATCTGCTGAGTCCATACCAGACCGTTTGAGTCCGACAAGATTGAGGGTTCGCACCCGCGCTGGATTTCCTTCCACCAGCATATATGGGGCCACATCCCGGTCAATACGTGCCATACCTCCCACCATTGCTTGTCTACCAATATGCACAAATTGGTGGACACCTAAAACCCCACTTAGCCTAGCGCGTGATTCTATATGGACATGACCCGCCAACGCCACAGAGTTAGCAATCACTACTTGGTCTTCAATGACGCAGTTATGAGCCACATGGACATAAGCCATCAAAAGATTACCATCGCCAATTACCGTAGCTTCACCAGCACCGGTAGCGCGGTTAATGGTAACGTACTCACGAATCAAGTTGTTATCACCAATTTTCACCCAGGTTGGTTCTCCTACAAACTTCAAATCCTGGGGTTCCATACCGATGGCTGCACCAGTAAAAATCTGATTTTGCGCCCCAATTTCACAAGGCCCCTCTAGCACTGCATGAGCGCCGATTATTGTTTCAGGGCCCACTTTAACATGCGCTCCAATCACAGCATAGGCACCGACTTGCACTGTATGGTGGAGTTCCGATTTCGGATGAATTACAGCAGTTGGATGAATTAGCGTTTTCAAGGGTGAATCTCCAGAACTGTCTTAATAATCCAGCGCCAGGCGGGGTTTCTGAGGCAGCGCGTTACTCTGCTTAAGAGAGTTGTACCGACTACCGCCCCATTGAGGCGACTGGCGTTGTTGAGTGTGAAATATTTCAGTGAACGAAAGTGTCGGGCAAAGCAAGTTAAGTGTGTTTGTGAGTGCGTCTCGTAGAGAGGGCGGCGAAAATCAAGAAATTACTCAGATGCTATTGTGGATTTTTTAACTGTTATCCTGAAACAGGATTCAGTAGGGGCATTTCACGGCTATACCCATACCACGAAAGCAAACTTTTAGCTAACTAAAGAGAACATTAATTCCCCTTCACAAGCAAGTTGACCATCAACTTCGGCACGACCTTGCATCTTACCGAAACGACGTTGTTTTACCCATAACAGTTCCACCGTCATTAGTAGTTGATCCCCCGGCACGACCTGGCGACGAAAGCGAACTTTATCGATACCAGCGAAGACGAACAACCCGCCTTCTACCGAAGACATTTGAGTTAAGACAATGCCTCCAACTTGTGCCATTGCTTCAACAATTAGCACCCCTGGCATCAGTGGACGTTCAGGGAAATGTCCTTGAAAATGGGGTTCGTTGATAGTGACATTTTTAACTCCAACAGCTTTTTTACCTGGCACGTAGTCAATGATTTTGTCTACAAGTAAAAATGGGTAGCGATGGGGTAGTAATTTCTGAATTTCTTCAGATGTGAAAGTTGTTTTAATCTCAGAACTGATTGTAATCTCATTTATACCCTGTGGTTCGGTAGATGTAGGTGTAGTCGTATCGATGGTATTCACTTCAGTGAGGATTGACATTGGCCGTGTAGTTGATTTTTTATCTAAAAGTTGAGTAGGCAAGCGTATATCCAAAGCCTTAATAATCCTGGATGTAAACTTTAGATCGAATCTAAAATCTAAAATTGTTCGACTGAGCGCAGCCGAAGTCCAAAATCTAAAATTTTCTGAGCCAGTTGAATGTGTAAATTATGACTGGCTTTATACGCTAAAAAATGAGCACGAGGAAAAGTTCCAAGTAAACTCAAATCTCCTACTAAATCCAAGATTTTATGACGGACTGGCTCATTTGCAAATCTCAACGGTGGATTTAGCCAGCCTTCTGGGCCACAAACGAGTGCATTATCCAAACTGCCACCTTTAATTAACCCTGTTTTTTGTAAGTGTTCAATTTGATGCAGTAACCCAAAAGTACGAGCAGGAGCGATTTCCGCAGCAAAGCTAGCAGAAGTTTTTTCTAGTTCAGGAGTTAGCGACCAACTATGCCATTGATTACCAATAGCGGGCAGGTCAAAATCAATACCGTAACTAAAGCGGGTTTCTGCTGCTGGAAGGGCAGATACAAAGGCATCCCCTTGATAGACCCATATTGGTTCTGTAATAGCCCAGGGAACTTGGTTGTTAACGAGTTGTGGGACTAAGCCAACTTGGGCAATATTAGCTGTCCACACACTTGCTGAACCATCTAAAAGTGGGACTTCTGGGCCATCAATTTCAATTCGGGCATTATCCACACCCATACTCGAAAGTGCTGCCAACAAATGCTCTACCGTGCGAACATATACCTCACCTTTACCCAACTGAGTTGAGAGAACAGTGTGACTAACTGCTGCAACTTGGGCTGGAATTATTGGCAAATCCGGTAAATCCACCCGCACAAAGTAGCGTCCACTTCCCGCTTCGGCTGGTAATATCCGCACCTGGGTATTCACACCGCTATGCAGTCCCACCCCTATTTGGGTGATTTGGGCTGCTAGAGTGTGCTGTCGCATAGCCGAAAAGTTAATATATTTCCTTTAGTATTGTTCATCGTCTGTTTTGGTAAAATCCCTGATATTCCCTGAAAAATGTCATTAATCCCTTTATCGGAACAGTATTGAGGTAAATGTAACAATTAGCAAGCTAATCCAGAAAAGTTATGAGTTAACAGTGAAAAATGAGCAATTAAAACTCATAACTCCTAACTTCTAACTCCTAATTACTTAAAATCTTTCGCCAATACCGAAATTAATCCGACTGTCACCATCATCGTTGATACCGTAGTCAATCCGAATCGGCCCCAGTGGAGATTGGACGCGAACGCCAAGACCATAGCCAAAGCCACTGCCATTTTTGTTCAACACTTCAGCAGCCCTAGTACTAGTTCCCAGGTCACTACCAAGATCAAAAAATAGTGCCCCGCTGACTACTGAAAAAACTGGAAACCGATACTCAACTGATGCTTGCACATAAGAGCGTCCACTACCTAATGCTCCTTCTTCATAACCCCGGACGGAGTTACTACCCCCAAGGGTAAAAGCTTCGTAGGGAGGTAAGTCTCCAATGATGGTTCCTGCTTGCAGGTTAAATGCTAAGGTTTGTGCCCCTTTGCTGAGGCTAATCAGCTTAATGGGTAAATATTGGCTGTAGCTACCCCGGAATCTGGTCAGGAAGATGTTGCCTAGCCCCACAGGGACTGACTGATCGACTCCAAAGCGGAGATAAGAACCACTAGTGGGTTGCAGGGGGTTATTACGGAGATCGCGCTGTGCCCCTACTTGTAACAGTAGTAAATCGTCTTGACCGCCGCTAGAGAGGGTCAGTGGAATTTCATCACTGAGGCGGTTTCCAGTATCATCATCAAATACCGCTCCTGTTTTTCTCAGATTGCCGTCAGCATCACGAGCAGAAACTCGTTGATACTGTAAACCCGCTGAGGCAGTCCAGACAGAAGTTTTATAGGGATTTGCAGAGAGGGGACGGGTAAAGGTAACACCACCACCTACACGGAGAATCCGGGGGCGATCCTGAGAATCTACATCGGTGGGATTACCCGGATCAAACGTCCTAATATCTTCATCTTTACCATCGAAAATCAACGAAATAGAACTGCGACGGAAAATATTGGTTGTGTAGGAAGTCCGGTAAGGATCTCCTGCGATCCAGGGGTCGGTAAACCGCACGTCAAACAGCAGTTCCCGTTCTCCCACCTGTATTTCTGTCCCCAGTTTTTGGTTTCTACCGTTCAGGTTTTGCTGTTGATAGCTAACTGTTCCAAAAAGTCCGCTAGCAGAACTAATCCCTGCCCCAGCCGCAATAGAGCCGCTGCTGCGTTCAGCTACATTCACTACTACATCCACCTTGCTGGGGTCGGTACCAGGGTCAAGGGACACGTTCACATCTTCAAACAGTCCTAGTCCATACACGCGCTGTAGGTCTTTTTGCACTGTGTTGCGATTGAATACTTGTCCTGGCTTCAACTCCACTTCTCGGGTAATGATGTACTCCTGTGTCCGTCCCCGAATTGGTTGTCCTTTCTCGTCTGTTTCTTGTCCATCCTTGTTGCGGAACCGGACTCTAATATTTTCTACTACCCCTTCTGCTACTTGTAAGGTAACAACTCCGCTTTCAGAGACTTGTGGCGCTCCAATTACGTTAGCTAGGACGTAACCTTGGTCTTGATACCGCTTGTTTAACTGCTTGATGCCTTCTTGCAAGTCACGCAAATTGAGAATTTTGCCATACTGCTCCCGAAAGACTTCATCCACAGTGTTTGCTGGTAGTACAGAAGGGACACCAGTGCCAGGATTGGCTTGCACTTCTACTTTACTGAGGACGGGGTTAGGCTGGACAACAAAGCTTACCCGCACTCCCAAGGGGGTATCTTCTGGCGCTGCTTGGACGTTGGAGAAGAAGCCAGTACCAAAGATAGCGTTAATATCTTCTTGCAGTTGGCTGCGGGTAGTTGTTTGTCCTGGTTGGGTACGAATTACTCTGTAAACTTGGCTTTCCAGTTCTGGTGATAGTTGCCCAGCTTGGGATCTAACTACTACTTCTGATACCAGTACGCGGGGGTCATTGGCTTCTGGGGCTGTGTTGGGTTGAGTATTGTCCGGAGTTGTCGGTGGATTAACATTCTGCGGACTGGGAGTAGTGCCTGGGAATGGAGTATTGCCCGGAGTTGTCGGTGGGTTAACATTCTGCGGACTGGGAGTAGCACCTGGGAATGGAGTATTGCCCGGAGTTGTCGGTGGATTTACATTCTGGGGACTGGGAGTAGCGCCTGGGAATAACGTAGGTGTTCTTTGTTGGCTAGCTGGGGGGGGGATATCTGGAGTAGCTGATGGTTCTGGAGTTGTGGGTAATAAAGGTTCTGTTGTCGGTGGATTTACATTTTCTGGGACTGGAGTGGTCTCAGGAGTTGGGGAAAGCGTTGGTTGTTGAATTTCTGGCGGTGGAATGTCTGGAGCCGGAGACGGCTGTTGAGTAGGACTGGGATTATTAATTTCAGGGGTTTGTGCAGTTCTTGGCGTTGTGGAGGTTGGCACAATTACCTTTGGGGCCGCGCTTGCTACTGGGTTGGCAGGGTAAATTGCGACGACGCGGGATTGGGGACGCTCTGCCTCTATAGTTGCTGTAGATTTAGGTTGAGATTCTAAACTTTTACTAGAGTTAACCTGACCAGTGTCCTTTTCTGGGTGTTGATTTTTTTCTAGTGTCAAAACTTCTGTTGTCTGTTTGGAATTGTTGGCGGTTTCTGCATTCGCACTCAATGAGCCACCCAAAGGGGCTGCAATTGCTACTGCTGCCAGCAATACGGGAGATAAACGCATTTTACTTATATTCCTCTTCACGACCACACACACACCATCACAAGGCAATAATGCCCTTATGCCAAAGGTAAAATTTCAAAACATAATTTTTTTCTTTTGCTTTTTTACTTTACAAGGCAAAAGGCAAAAGGCAAAAGTTAAATATAATTCCTTCTCACCTTTTGGTTTTTACTTGGTTAACTTATAGTTTCTACTGCTTTTAGCACTCTTTGTAAGACCTCCTGGTAGGCATCCTCTACATTTCCTAAGTCTCGGCGAAAGCGATCTTTGTCCATTACCCGGCGGTTTGAGTCCTTTTCTGCGGTATCCCATAAACGACAGGTGTCGGGGCTAATTTCATCTGCCAAGAGTAACTGCTGTTGTGAGTCCAAACCAAACTCTAATTTGAAGTCTACTAGGGTAATGCCACACCGTTGCCAAAAGTTATTAAGAAATTCATTGATTTGCAATGCAAGATGTGTAATTGCGTCTACTTGTTCCGCAGTCGCCAGTTCTAGCAGGTACAGGCGATCGCGTGTCAACAAAGGATCTCCTAATGGATCGTTTTTATAATAGAACTCAACCAAAGGCTGTTTCAGAATTGTACCCACTGGTAAACCAGTTTGCTGACACAAACTGCCAGCAGCAATATTTCTGATCACCACTTCTAAGGGTAAAATCTTTACTGCTCTCACCCGCATTTGATTCGGGGCAGGACTATCGATAAAGTGAGTCTTTATACCATAATCCTCTAACTGTTTAAAAAGCTGGCTAGAAATGCTACAATTAATTTTTCCTTTTCCTTCGATGTTGCCACGCTTTTGGGCGTTAAACGCTGTGGCATCGTCTTTAAAATCAGCCAACAAGACTTCTGGATCGTCCGTTGTATAAAGAATTTTTGCTTTGCCTTCGTATAACTTGGAATTAACAGACATGGTGGCAGGTAGTGTTTTAGGCGATGGACAAAAATTGTCCTTTGAGGCTTCACCATTTTATCTTTAGTTATTAACTATTAGCCATTGGTGATTATTTAAGAGGAAGCAGGGGCAGGGTAAAAAAATTAATAACCAATACCCAGCCCAATTTTGTCTTCTCGATCGCTGCTTAATAGCCAGTTGCCAAATATTTAGAACTAAATCTGTAACTTTTAACAGAGGACAATTGACTTTCATATCTAGTATGATTACCTAAGTAGTTTTACTATCAGAATTGGAATTAGTTTTGAGAGAATAAGTTACTAAAACATACTGGTATATGATAATAATTTGTACCTAAAAGTTTTGACCGAAGCTAATTACAATTTGAATTTCATAAATTAAGATGAGATAAATTGACAACAGGGAGGAAAATCAAATATTATCTCTAGTTACTTTAGCGGAAACTTTTTTTGTAATATTTACAACATAATAAAGTATTTCAAGCTTTATCCTCTAGTCTCAAATCTGAATCAACCAATTCCTGCATCACCAATTGGGAAAGGAGTTGGATGATCTGATTTACCCCAATCTGACAAAAAGAAAGATTAGGTTTGCTAGTGATTCAGCTTCAGAACCCCAAACACAAGGTGAATTGAATAAATGGACAAAAAAATAGTGAACAAGGATGATTTTCTCTTCCCTCGTGGTCGCTACTACGGTCAGGTTAAGCCAGAAAACTTGGTTTTTAATGCAAATCTCCAGGAATTTGCTCAACGGGTAAGTTACATTTGCAACTTAGAAACAGGCGGAAAAGTGCCTCCAGGTGCAGCTTACGAACAAATAAAGGATCTGTGGAAACAGTTGAAACGCTCAAAAAAAGAGCTAGGAATTGGCGAAGATCCCTTTCAAGATGACCAGGGAGAGACTCAAGGTTGAATGGGGAATTGGGCATTGGGCATGGGGAATTGACAAATGACCAATGACAAATGACAAATGACTACTTAGTAAGCATTGTCCAGACACCATCCCAGGACTCTGGAGGCGGCGTTTGTTGATAATTACGCGCACGCTCTAGGTGGATATCAACAGCTTGGTCTTGGGGTTGGATAGATTTGGCAGACTCAAAACAAGCGATCGCTTGTGAGAAGTTGCGCGATAAATAAGCAGTGCGTCCAGTATGATAGTGAAATAAAAATTCTTGAGTGTTGGCATCTAGGGGAGTATTGTGATCGCCAACTAACTCGTAGATATTAACAGCCTGGTGTTTCCCTTTGACGCGGATTTTATCTAACTGGCGCACCCAAATGCGATCGCTGCACAATTGGTAAGTAAATTCACTTAATAGAATATCACAACCGTAATCTTTAGTTACTGCTTCCAAGCGCGAACTTAAATTTACACCATCTCCAATGACGGTGTAATCCATCCGTTTGCGGGAACCAATATTACCCGAAACCACATCCCCAGAACTAATCCCAATCCCAATACGAATTTGCGGCTGCGCCTGGATAATTCGTCGTTGGTTAAATTCCTCTAAGCGGCGTCTCATATCTAACGCTGACTGTACAGCCCTCCAAGCATGATTTTCTGTCAATGGTAGCGGCGCACCAAATACCGCCATTAAGGCATCACCAATAAATTTATCAAGAGTGCCTTCGTGGTTAAAAACTGCCTCCACCATCGTTTCAAAATACTGATTGAGCAGCAATACCACCTCTGCTGCACCGAGATTTTCCGTAAGTGTTGTGTAGCCTCGGATATCAGAAAATAATATAGTTACTTCCTTCCGTTCGCCTACCATTAAAGCATCTTCCCCTAATGCCATAACTTGTTCAGCGACATGGGGCGTCAGGTAGCGGGACATGGTAGTTTTCATCCGTTTTTCCTGAGTAATGTCTTCTAAGACCACCAAACCACCGCGTACACCGCCTTCTGGGTTAGTCAGAGGATTAACAGTAAGATTGATATTGCGCTCTAATGTTTGTACTTCATTAGAAGTGAGAAACTCAGATTGGGGAGTGAGGGGTTGATTCCAGGGAATAAAAATATCGGGGTTAGTGCGATCGCGCACTGCTAAAATTGAGTGCTGAGTACTGAATGCTAAGTATTGAGTTTCACTTTTAACTCCTAACTCCTCACTTATAACTTGATGCACTCCCAGCATCAAACTTTGCTCTGGCACATAATGTTTAGCTCCAGTTTTTAGACTATCTTCTAATCGCATTTGGAGATTTTCAATTGGGACAACTTCCCACACTAGGCGACCAATCAAATTTTGTTCCCACAAAAGCTTGTTGTTTTTACTATTAGCGTCTCCTATCGGACAACCCAGCAACTCTAGGGCTGCATCATTAATCGTGACAATCTGTCCTGCCATATCTGTAGAAATCACGGCATCTGACAGACTTTGTAAAATATCTTTTTGATATTGTTTTTCTAACAGTACATTTTCAAACAGCCGAGCATTTTCTAAGGCAATTCCTGCCTGATTATTAAAAGCCCGCATAAACTCTTCATCAGAAGCAGTAAAACTGCTTTGTTGCTTATTAATTAATTGTGTAACGCCAATCAATTCATTTGCAGAATTAAACACTGGTAAACATAAGATATTGCGAGTTATATAACCAGTTTTTTTATCTGTAGTCGGGTCAAAACGGGGGTCTTTATAAGCATCAGAAATATTTAAGGCTTCACCAGTGGAAGCTACATATCCAGCAATGCCACGGTTAGCGGAAATGCGAATTTCTATCAAGTTTGTGCCATCTGCTGCTGCTGCAACTTTCGTCCAGAGTTCGTTTAGCTCTTTACGATATAAAAACAGTGTGCTGCGGTCTGCTTGCATTAAAATTCGAGCTTGTTCCATGACTATCTGCAAAGTCGCTTCTAAATCTAAACTTTGCCCCAGTGTCTGAGTTGCCCGCAACAAAGCCGTTGCGCCTCTTTGATTCCGAGCCGCTACATAAAAAGATTGGCAGCTTTCCAGGATAATACCAATCGAAGCGGCAAAGTCTCGAAAACGTTCTTCATCATCATGATTAAACGGAACATTCCCGGTTTTATTAGCTAGTTGCACTACCGCTACAGTCTGGTTTTTGCTACTGATAACGGGCATACATAAAATATTACGGATTTTGTAGCCCATTTGTTTTTCAAGTTCTGGGCTAAATAGAGGATGAGTATAAGTTTCAGATATATTTAGATATTGACCTGTACTAGCAACATGGCCAGGAATACCCACTGTAATGGGAGTACGAATTTCTAAGAATTTTTGGGTATTATCTTGAGGAACTTTTGACCACAGTTGACCTTTGTCATAATCAACTAAAAAAATGGCTGTATGTTCTGCTTGGAGAATTTGACCAATTTTGAGTGTGATAGCTTCTAATACTTTCTCCAACATAGTTTCTAGAGCTTCATTATTGATCAATTCAATAGCTCTCAGAAATTGCTGGAACTCAGCAGTTATAAAGTCGAGTAAGCAAACAAATTCATTAACAGATAAGTCTTTGACGCGACGCAGTAGGGCATGAGCGCGATTAACTTGAGTCAGTTCAGTTAATGTAGCCAAGACGCTGCCAGAGTTGGGGAGTGTCACGTTGCTTCGCTCCGAATTAAAAATTCACGCATTCAAAATTAATAATCCCCATAAATAAATGGGCTTGTATCATGAGTTTGTTTCGCTCATCGGAATTTTAGATTTTAGATTTTGGGCATAGGGTATGGTTATTAATTCTTCTTCCCCAGACTCCCCTGCTCCCTCATCTCCCCACTCCCTTATTTTGCCAACTGTTCAGAAAATATCACCTTTTGATAGTAATCTTGTAGCTGCTTGGTAGCAGCTGCCCAACCCCAGCTTTCTGCTTCCTGGCGGGCATTTTGACGGATGATATCTCGTTGTTGTTTTTGTTCTAAGAGTCGAACAGTAGCAGCTAACGCTCCTTGAATATCTGCTGTTGGCTCAAAAAGATATCCATTTACCCCATCTGTGACAATATCAGGAATTCCCCCGGAACGGGCTGCTACCACGGGACAGCCAGCAGCCATCGCTTCTAGTAGTACTAAGCCTAGTGTTTCTGTCCGGGAAGGAAAGATGAAGGCATCAGCACTCGCAAAGGCAGAGCCTAACTCTTGCCCCATAAGATAGCCAACAAAATAAGTGTTTGTGCCAGCAAAGTGTTTTTGCAATGCTTCACGGTGGGGGCCATCTCCAACCAATGCTAACCGCGCTTCGGGAATTGCTTCTAAGATTGGTTTGATACGCTCAATTTCTTTTTCAGCCGAAAGTCGCCCAACGTAAAGTAGTAATGGACTTTCTGGATGATTTTGTGATAGACGCGATCGCATCTCTACACTAGCTAAATCGGGATGAAATAATTCTGTATCTACCCCACGTTGCCATAAATCTACACGTTCAATACCATGTGCTGTCAATTCCTCCACCATTGCTGTGGAGGTACACAGATTCAAAGCAGCTTGATTATGAGCGCCTTTGAGCAGTTCCCAAAGAAAACCCTCAAGCATTCCCAAGCCGTAATGCTGGAGATATTGGGGTAAATGCGTATGGTAAGACGCTACTAAGGGGATTTTGAGGATTTTGCTATAAAATATGCCAGATAAACCTAAAACTGCTGGATTAACGACATGAATAATATCAGGCTTAAACTCTTCTAAAGCGTAACCAATGGCTGGGCGGGGAAGTGCCATTTTCAATTCTGGGTACAATGGCAGAGGAAAGCCAGTAACGCCGTAAACTTTAGCGCCTTTGTGTTCTGTGATGCCTCCATCAGGGGCAATCACCACCACTTGATTACCACTGCGCTGGAGATGATCGACAGTATGGCGCAGGCGCGTTACAATGCCGTCAACCTTGGGTAAAAAGGTTTCGGTAAATAGGGCAATTCTCATAAAAAATTATTCAGTCCAGGCAGATAATCTCAGCTTTGCTTGCGTTTCGGTATCAAACACAGAATAGACTCTCTCGCGTGGTGTAATCAACTATGCACAGTCAAAATAACTATAGTCAACGGCAAATTTAGTAGTAGCTGGATGATACGCCTGATAAATAATAACTGGTTAGTCGTCATATTGTGCTAAAATATGACGACTAATTTTAGACCCACGATTTACTGGGGTTTACCTTAATTTCTGTGCCAAGAGACTTTGGGCAGAATTTGCTTATGATCGACTCGCGTCTGATACTTGATAGCAAAGTTTAACAGAGAATCGAGTAAAGAATCAGAGAGCAAGTGAGGCTGTAAACCTAAATCGAGTAATTTAGTGTTTTTAGCGTTGAAATAATGTTCTTCTTTCTCGACTCTGGGATTATCTAAGTGATTGATTTCTACATTCAATCCCATAGCGTTACCAGCTTTTTTCACCATCAATGCCAAGTCGCCGACGCTGAATTGTTCGGTAAATTGGTTAAATACGCGGAATTCACCAGCCTCGGCAGGGTTAGCGATCGCTAATTCCACACATCTGACTGTATCCCGAATATCCAAAAATCCGCGAGTTTGTCCACCTTTACCGTAGACAGTTAACGGATGTCCAATTGCTGCTTGAATACAAAAGCGGTTTAGTGCAGTACCAAACACACCATCGTAATCCAGCCGATTAATCAATAGTTCGTCCATCCCCGTTTCTTCGGTTAAGACGCCATAAACTACACCCTGATTTAAATCAGTTGCCCGCAATCCCCAAATCCGGCAAGCAAAGTGGATGTTATGACTATCATGGACTTTGCTTAAGTGGTACATTGAACCGGGCTGCTTGGGATAAGGTAGGGTATCCTTGCGTCCATTGTGTTCAATGGTGATATACCCTTCTTCAATATCAATATTGGGTGTACCGTATTCGCCCATCGTCCCCAGCTTCACCAAATGACAGTCGGGGAAATCTTCCCGCATAGCGTACAGCAAGTTCAACGTCCCAACTACATTATTGACCTGAGTAACAACTGCATGTTCTCGGTCAATCATGGAAAATGGGGCCGAACGCTGTTCGCCAAAATGCACCAGAGCATTTGGCTGAAATTGCTGTAATGTTTTATGGAGAAACTCGTAATTCGTAATATCGCCGATGAACAAGTCGATCGATTTACCCGTCAAATCTTGCCAGCGCTGGAGACGTTGTTGAATTAGTGCGATCGGAGTGAGAGTTTCGACACCAAGTTCATTATCCCAGTGCCGCCGCACCAAACTATCTAAAATTCCAACTTCATAACCTCGATTGGAAAGGTAAAGAGCAGTTGCCCAACCGCAATATCCATCACCACCAATAACCAGGACTTTCATCTTCACCAGTTTTTACTCGCTGATAGCTAAATCTATCAGGTTTCTGTACCCTCTCAATCATCATTCTGGGGGAGATGTGGATTTTGGGCATTGGGCATTGGGCATTGGGCATTGGGCATTGGTCAATTGGGAATTGGTCAATAATCAATAATTCTTCTTCCCCTGCCTCCCCTGCCTCCCCTGCTCCCTCATCTCCCTCATGCCCCATGCCCCATGCCCAATTAAAACTTTAAAATCCGATACTCCTGGGCAATGTAATAAAACAAACGATAGTATTCTTGAAAATCTTGGCTCTTGCTTCGTCCGCGCAAATAGTATTTCACTTGACTCTGAGTTAGTGTCAGTGTCATTGAACCTACTAGTCGATCAACTTCTACAACCAGCACCCCAGATACTCCTTGGGCGGTTTGAAAGTTGGGTTTGAGCTTTTTCTCTGATTCTTGGTTTGTAACAATCGAATTCGGTAGCTGCTGACTTGCCCACCCTCGAATTTCCACCGTTTTGTTCTGGGGTGAAATCAACGCAATTCCATCACCATTTTCTGATGCTGCTAAAGAAATCCAGTTACTCGGATACGGAAATTCAAAGCCATAACGGGAGTTGCTATAAGTTTTCCAGGCGATCGCTCCAGCGTTAAAATTATTTGCAGTACAACCCCACAAAATTATTAACACGGCAATAACTCCGCTAACGCTGACGGCAAACCGATAAATTCTTCGCTCCAAACTACAGGTTTTATTAGCAGTAGTCATTTACATCACACATTTTGCCAAAGTCACTGATTTCATAGAAATACCAGGAAATACCAGAAACTCTGATCTTGCACTATTCTCAATCAGCTAACTAGTAATCTGCCACATCAATTTTAAGAGATTCGTAGTGAGCGATTTATCGCTCAATTTCAAGGGCTAGAGCCACTAATGATGATGCCAGCAACCCAAAATATAAATAAATGTAACGAAATAGACGTTAAAACGTTTTACTGTCTTGACAACCAATAAAAGAACCGATAACTTGATATACATACCCGGGTAAGACCGTTAAAGAGTTATATGCAAACGCAAACTAAGCAAAAGGTCACTTTGTATTTATCGCCAGAGTTGCACAGAAAACTGAAGATTCGTTCAGCAGTTGATTCCGAGCCAATGTCAGAACTTGCCGAACGTGCCCTTGGTTTTTACCTATCCAATCAAGAATTGGTTGACGAGTTAGAAGACTCTTCTTATGGGCGGACTCATAGAGTTTATTCATGCCCAACTTGTGATAGCTCACTAGTCTTACGTGATGGGGAACTGGTTACTTTAGGCAATCAACCAGGAGTAGTTGGTCAAGAGCATCTTTCTCTCGATGAGATGGATGAAGATAAAAGCAATCCCAAGGGTGAGGAAGAGTTAGTTCCTTGCTAGATAGATATTCATGATTCGGTTGTCTTTACCAGAAGCAATGTCTCTACTGTCTCTATAAGGTCTCAAGTAGGTCGAAGTATGAACGAAGAGCTCAAGATCCTAATTCAAGCTCAATACCCTTTAATCTACCTTGTTACCTCCGAGGAAGAGCGGGCCGAGCAAGCAATTTCCACTATCGCCCAGTTGTTAAAGCCCCAGCGTCGGGTATTTGTTTGGACAGTAACACACGGAATTGTTGAGTATGGTCAACCCCGGAATGTTACGCAACATAATACCGTATCTCCAGAGGCGGCGATTGAGTGGATTATCCGGCAGAAAGAAGCAAGTATATTTATTCTTAAAGATTTACATCCCTTTATAGATGCGCCTGCAACTAACCGATCGCTACGTGATGCGATCGCTAGTTTCAAAGGTATGCAAAAGAACATCGTTTTGATGTCTCCGATGCAACAAGTACCTATAGAACTGGAAAAAGAAGTTGTCGTTCTCGACTTTACATTGCCAGATATGGCTGAGTTGAATAAAGTATTAACTCACCATATAGAGCAAAATCGCGGTCGGCGACTGACAACAGAAGCCAGAGAAAAACTTCTCAGAGCTGCTTTGGGTCTAACTAAAGATGAAGCGGAGAAAGTCTACCGTAAGGCACAGGTAACTAAAGAGCGTTTAACGGAAGATGAAGTAGACATCGTTTTATCTGAGAAAAAGCAACTAATTCGGCGTAATGGCATCTTAGAATATATTGAAGAAGATGAAACTATTGATGCTGTAGGTGGCTTAGAAGAGTTAAAAAGATGGCTCAAGCAACGCTCTAACGCTTTCACAGAAAGAGCGAGAGAGTACGGTTTGCCTCAACCAAAGGGGATGTTAATTTTAGGAGTTCCCGGTTGCGGTAAGTCATTGATTGCCAAAACTACTTCCCGACTGTGGGGTTTACCACTGTTGCGGTTAGATATGGGGCGAGTCTACGACGGCTCAATGGTGGGACGAAGTGAGGCAAATCTGCGAAACGCCCTGAAAACAGCAGAATCTATTTCTCCAGCGATTTTGTTTATCGATGAATTAGATAAATCCTTTGCTGGTAGTGGAGGTTCCTCTGATTCTGATGGGGGGACTTCAAGTAGAATCTTCGGCTCTTTCCTCACCTGGATGCAAGATAAGAAATCACCAGTGTTCGTGATGGCAACAGCCAACAGAGTAGAACGCTTACCTGGCGAGTTCTTGAGGAAAGGACGATTTGATGAAATTTTCTTTGTCGATTTGCCAACACCGGAAGAACGGCAGCAAATTTTCAACATTCATCTGACCAAGCGCCGTGAAGACATCTCTCGATTCGATCTTGAGCAACTAGCCAAGATGTCTGATGGCTTTTCTGGGGCAGAAATTGAACAAGCGATCGTTGCGGCAATGTATGAAGCTTTTGCCCAAGATCGGGAGTTCACCCAACTAGATATTATTGCTGCACTGAAGGCAACATTGCCGCTGTCTCGAACGATGCAAGAACAAGTAACGGCTCTGAGAGATTGGGCCAGACAGCGCGCACGCCCCGCAGCATCCTCCGTAGCTGAATATCAGCGAATGGAGTTTTAAAAGCTTTCCTCTGCCATCCCAGGGGGAAAGGCTAGCTGAAAATGCTAGCAGTTATAAGAAAAGCCGCATCCTGTTAAGCGCGGCTTCGCCCAAAACAAACCGTTGTCGTTTTTCTCAATCTTCTCATTGGAGGAAACCCAAATGTCTCACTTTAGCACCCTGCGTACCAAAATCACCGATGCCGAAATCCTCAAGGCTTCCTTGCGCGACCTCGGTATCAGCGTAAAGACTGAAGCTGATGTCCGTGGTTATAACGGTCAGCGTGTCCGTTCTGACATCGTTGCCGTGTTGGAAGGCGAATATGACCTCGGCTGGTCTCGCAATGGCGATGGTTCTTTTGACCTAATCGCTGACCTGTGGGGCGTTGCTAAGAAGCACAACCAAACCGAGTTGATCAACTCAATCAACCAAAAGTATGCCGTTAACAAAACTTTGGCTGAAGTAAAACAGCGCGGTTTGCAAAACGCCAATGTGAAGTTGGTATTGCAATAACAATTTCTCTGCGCGTTCCCAAAGCTGCACGGGTTAACCATATAAATAGCGGTTAGCCCGCTTTTTTATCGGGACTGAGATATATTTCTCAGTCCTGATTTTTTATGAGTTTAGTCAATACTAATTTAAAATTAGTAAGCCCTATTAACTTCAGCTTTTAAATTTGATGCCTGAACTTCGCAATGATTTTCAATCAAGAGCTATTACAGAAAGAACAGGCACATTTACTGACAATATGAAATTACCTATTCATAGATGGTTTAGGTATTCTGCTGGATTTTCAGCAACTTGGGTTGAAGGAGTAATCGCAGAACTGAAACCGAAAATTGTCCTCGATCCATTTGCAGGATCGGGCACTGTTTGTATTGCTGCTGATAAACTTGGTGTGAATTCCTACGGCATTGAAGCGCACCCTTTTGTTTATCGGCTTGCACAAGGGAAGCTCTCATGGGAGATAAATACCGATGAGTTTTTGGAAGCGATCGCTGAAATTAAAAATCTTGCTGCTAGTCTTCAGCCAAAGCTTCCAGACCAAATGCCAGCGTTACTAAATAAATGTTACACCGAGGATATATTAATATATCTCTTCAAAATCAAGCAAGCCTATTTAGAGCTAGCCCCAGCCCTATCAGAAGAGTTACAGGATCTCACTTTTCTAGCAATCTCTGCTACTTTACGATTGTCAAGCTATGTAGGCACGGCGCAGTGGCAATATATTCTTCCAAACAAACGAAAAGCCAAGATTTCTAAACCACTTAATGCACTAGATACTCAAGTCGCTTTGATGTTAGAAGATATGCGTTGTATGCAGTCTGTTAGAACAGCAAGCCAAGCTACTTTTATTAGAGAAGATGCAAGGATTTTAGAAAGTATTCCCGATAAGTCAATAGATTTAGTAATAACCTCTCCACCGTATGCAAATAACTATGATTATGCTGATGCCATGCGTCTCGAAATGACCTTTTGGGGTGAGGTTAACTCTTGGGGGGATTTACATGATACAGTTCGCAAGTTTCTGATTCGTTCAAGTTCGCAACATGTGTCAAAGGATCGATTGCAATTGGATGCTTTAATAACTGATCCTCTCCTTGAGCCAATTCGAGATGAGCTAATTCCTGTTTGTAAAGAGCTAGAAAAAGTCCGAGAGACTAAAGCCGGCAACAAAGCTTATCACACAATGATCGCCGCATACTTTATTGATATGGGGTCTGTATTCCATGCCCTTCGTCGAGTTACAACATCTGATTGCAAGATTTGCTTTGTAGTTGGAGATTCGGCCCCTTATGGGGTGTATGTTCCAGTTGAGCAGTGGTTGGGAAAATTAGCAAATGAGGCAGGGTTTTGTTTATGGTCTTTTGAGAAAATTAGAGAACGTAATGTCAAGTGGAAAAACAGAAAACATAATATTCCTTTACATGAAGGAAGGCTTTGGATAGAAAGTTAGATTATGGCGCAGTCACCATCACATAAGTTTGGTCAGCAACTAGGCAAACTTCTTGAAGATATCGTACTTTATGATATTCTGAAACCTCGACTAGAGCAATTTGCTCAAGTCAAAAACTACTATCTTGACTGGCAGCGATCGCGTCCAGCTAGAAGTGGTAAAAAGGTTACTTGGGAGGATAAGTACGGAAATAAGCACGATCTAGATTTTGTGATTGAAGTCGATGGCACGGATAAGAAGCTTGGCAGACCTGTTGCATTTATTGAATCTGCATGGCGTAGATATACGAAGCACTCAAAGAATAAAGCTCAGGAAATTCAAGGGGCGATATTACCAATTATTGAGCTTCATCATCTATCTGCACCCTTTTATGGGGTAGTATTAGCTGGAGATTTCACAAAGCCAGCGTTAGAACAACTAAAAAATAATGGCTTTGCAGTTATTTATATCCCCTATAAAGGTGTAGTATCAGCATTTAAAGTAATTGATTTTGATGTTGCTTTTGATGAGGATACTCCTGATGAAAGCTATACTACAGCCTTTAGACAACTTGATAGTCTTACTAGTTCAGATAAAGAAAAACTGCGACAGGCTTTGATACGAGTTTGTCAAGAAGAAGTAGATAGGTTTATGGAAACGCTTAGAAATTGTCTTGAGCGTTACATTAGTAATATAGTTTTAATTCCGCTTTTCGGAAAGAGATACGAATTTGATAGTATTGATGATGCAATTAGTGGACTGGATACACTTAAGATTGACAGTCCAGTTGGAGAATTTGAAAAATTTGAAGTTATCGTTGATTATAATAATAGCGATACCATTCGAGCTACTTTTCAAAACAAGAATTTGTTGACAGACTTTTTAAGAAAATTGGAACATTAAGTGAAGGTTAGGGAGAGATTCTTGAGCCTGTTTACTAGCACTCATCATCCTTTATGCTTCCATCTGGCATAACGGTACTGTCAAATATAGCGTTATAAAGATAAGCATTGTTTAAATTTGCACCTTCCAAGTCAGCACCTGTCAAATTTGCTCCTTCTAAATCCGCACCTTCTAAATTTGCTTGAAAAAGAGAGCTATTGCTTAGATTCGTACCTTTCAAATTTGCATGGCTTAAATCAGCCTCGCTTAAATTTAAATCACTAAGGTCGGTATTTTCTAAGTTAGCAGAATTTAAATTTTCTCCAGAACCAATAAAAATAGCTTGTTCAAAAATATCGAAAATACCTATTCCAGGTATAGAAAGATATCTTGTTTTTTCGTCAATTATTGTCTCAGTATCATAGATACAGTTTGTAAGAAGTTCACCTATACCCATACCTGTAAGGTTAGCACCAATCAAATTTGCTTTCCGTAGTCTTGTTCCATCACTAAAGAAAGCATTGCTTAAATTTGCGCCTCGCAGGTTAACTTTATCTAACGTACTTTGGTATGTCGTGATATTGGTTAAGTTGGCATAACTAAGATTTGCTTTTTCTATCCAGCCATGATCCATATAAATGTTACTCAAATCTGCATAGCTAAAGTCCACTCCTTGAAAACGGCCAGACAAGTTGGCGTGACTCAGATTAGCTGCTTTGAAGTTAGCGTACTCTGCTTCAGCTCCGTCAAGACGAGCATTACTGAAATTAGCACCTTCAAAATTAGCTCCAAGCAGCGTAACCCTTTGTAGACTGGCATTACTCAAATTTGCGTAACTCAGATTCACATCATTAAGATGAGTACCAGTCAACTCAGCACTAGTTAAGTTTACCCCACACAGATCAACTTCTTCCAAGTGTAGACGACTAAAATTGACACTAGAAAAATTTCTTTCACCTATGGCGTAGCGTCTGAGTAATTCTTCTCCATCCATAACTCTAAGCTCTAAGCCTGTTTATTAACATCAACCTTAAAATTTTGATTTAATTTTACAAAACCTAACTTAAATCTAAAACCAATCCAGGTAGTAAAGTTTCACCGCACGGTGTCTTAGGGTTATTCAATTCTTCAACCGCATTATTAGGCGGAAGCGAATTGGTAAAATTCATTTCTATAGAGGCAGTGCGACGGGGAACTAGGTAAATTAAAAAAGGCTGTTTTGAAACATTACCTAATGCTAAAACTTCGCGCAAATTTTCGCTGTGAGCAATTATTCCATTTGCATTGTAAGCGATGTATTGATTTTTATATAAATCTAATAACATCTGGCGGTTCCGATTTAACCACTTGAACATTTCATCTGTTTCTCTTTTAGTGGGAGTTGTGTTCATATATTTAATGTTGTCCGTGGATGTGGAATATCTCTGGCACTATTTTAATTGTCTGCTGCAAGAGGTGAGCTACCAAACCTGACTAAATCTAAATCTAAAATAAACCCACCAATAGAATTAAAACCCTTCACCTGTATCATTTTGCTTGTTGCTGGTAATGTCCGATCGCATCCCATAAGATCCACTTTTGCACCTATAGCTTAGACTTAAATAAAAGCTTAGTATCGATGAATCAAAGTCTAAGTGGTACTCCCAGCCTAAAAGAACACACTCATCAAAATCCTGTTATTACCAAACAGCAACTATTTGGGAAGCAACTAATTGTCCTTACCTTGGAAATGCTTCTGGCATTACCTCTGGGTTTACTCCTTGCAAAGTTCCAAATTGGCAGGATTGCCTGGATATTTGGCGGCATTGCAGCTGGTACAGTGGTTCTTCAAGGGTGTCGAATTTTTTATCAATATTCTCCCCAACCTAACCGCACTGCTAGAAAAGTGGGAATGGCACTTGTCGGCTTAACTGTCGGCGCTTCCAATTCCCACGCTAATCTAGCTAGTATTGCTTCCGGTATTCCTATATTTATTTTTCTTACCTTATTTCTGCTGCTGAGTGGAGGCTGTATCGGTTACATTTACTCTCGCATCAGCAAAACCAACCTATTTACAGCAATGCTGGCTACAGTTCCTGGTGGTGTAGGAATTATGGCAGCGATCGCTGCCGATTACAATAAAAATGTTAGCTTGGTTGCCCTAGTACAGGCGATTCGCGTTACCTGTGTAGTTATTCTAATTCCCTTCATCGCTAGGACATCAGCTGGTAATGATTATCCGCAAACACTCCCAATCAAAGCTGCTTGGCTCAATCTCGATCCATCTCAACTAGAATTACTCTTGTTAGTACTGGTAATTACTGGATTAGTAGTTTATCCAGCTATATTATTTAAAATACCTGCTGGCGATTTCTTTGGTGCATTGCTGATTGGTATCGGGTTTAATCCTTTGCTACATTGGCTGCCTTTTGTAGGTGATATTAGCTTTAGTCCGCCACCAATAATAAACTTATTGGGCCAAATGCTGTTGGGAATTACGATTGGTGAATATTGGAAAGACAAACCCAACTTTAGAAAGCGGACTGTCGCCTATGCCTTGATGTCTGTGGGGATGACTCTCGTAGCTGGAGCGATCGCTGCTATACTTGCGATGCAATTAACCTCTTGGGACTGGTTAACCTGTCTTTTAGTCACAGCACCAGGAGGATCGGCAGAAATGATCTTAGTTTCCCTGGCATTGAATCATAATGTTGAAATTGTCACAACTGGTCATTTAGTACGACTAATTGCGATTAATAGTTCTCTACCGCTTTGGCTGTTTTTGTTTCGCCGTCTAGATAAGCAACTTTCTGAACCAGTTTAATTGATAAAGGCATTAGGAATGGGGCATGGAGTATGGGAAAGAGGACAAGGTCACTTAGAGAATTGGGGACAAGGGGAAAGACTTGTTGTAAGTTCTAAGCTTTTGTCACCTTGTCTTTCTTGCCCACTCCCAACTTTTAAAAATGCAACTTGAATGCTGATAGCTTATTCTTTTGTTGTTATTCAAATACTAAGGATGCTTTAAATGGTTGCCCAAATCCAAGAACTTGAAGCGCAGCATTGGGTTAAAACTCGTTCTTCCCTCGACCCTAGCGAATCCACTTTCCTGATTTGGAAAGGTAAAATTTACGCTTTTATCCCCGGTGAGAAAAGACAACTCCTGTTTAAGATGCTGGGATTAAGCGTTAGCCGATGTATTCCCACAGCAGAGGGTAGCTGGGATTTTACTTCTAGGGAACTAACTTACTACCTCAACCCAAAAACAGATGAGGTTTTATCCAAATGGGAAAACCCCTGGACAGGGGAGACAGTTCCGGTGATTCACGTTGCCAATAATCCTGTGCAGGGAAAGTTTGAAGGAAACTTCCCCGCACAGGTCGATGGTGACAGCACAACCTTCGTTTTTGATATATTTCCTTATTACCCCAATCCCTTAGCAGACGATCGCAAATTTGCTGAATACAGCCCAAATCCAATTTATCAGGCAGCGGAATTGTTTAAATTAACTGTGCCAACCGCAGATTTATTCAACCCAGCACTGAAATCTGTTTCTGAACTCAAATTGAGTTGGGATCGAATTGGTCAATGGCTTCCCTGGATGAAAATGGGCGATCGCCCCGGTCAGCTAATCTACAGTGCTGTTGGCAGCAAAGTCAATGGTTTAACAGAACTGCCCCCAGTGCTGCAAGACGAAATTAATAACCGTATTCCTCTATATAAGCAAGCCCCAAAAGCATTGACAGATGGCGAAGATATGACTTCCTGGTTGTACTTCCAAAAGCACTTTCAAGCTTACTTGGCTGGTGAAGTCTTCCCGCTTCCTCAAGCAGAAGAATTTTGACATCCTCCCCTCTTGAGAAAAGTGCAGGGTGGTTTCATTTGATGGTAGAAAAATGTGTAAGCCCTAAATTTCCATTCAGTTGTGATTTAGTTTCCATAGTTAACCGACAAAGAAATAAGAGTATGGGATTTTTCTCTCGTTATATGAAATCACCCTGCTCCCCCTTGAGAGAATCTTTTAAAAGTCTATTTTGACCCAATCTAAAATCTAAAATCCCAAATTGGTATGACTCACGAACAACAAACTGCAATAGAAGGTATCTATGAAATCTGTATCGGCATCACAGAGCCAATTTCTGCAATTCAGTATTGGGAGCAATTTGGCTATCGCATTGGTCAAGTGGGTCAATTAACCGCAGATGTAGCCAATCAATTATATGGTGTGAATTCATCTTTACGCTCAATCCGCCTCTACCACCAAAATGCAGATCATGGTTTGATTCGGCTGATGGTTTGGCAAAACCCCACCCATCAAGGTTTAGGAACAGCGTCGATGAAAATTAAGGGAAATCGCTGGGCGGCAAGCTTAACAGCAGATGTGTTAAGTATCTTAAATCATATAGAAAATGCAAAAGCCGCAGGTTTGCCTATTAGGCACACTAACCCTTATTGGGAAGTCATCTACAACAAAGAGAGGAAAAGCCGTCCATTTATTGAGCCAGCAGTTGGTGTACGAGAAATGCTGCTACTGCAACCCTTAGCTCGCCAGCTTCTATTTCAACGGTTTGGCTATACACTACCGGATTACGGACAAGTTAACCACAATGCTGCTCTCAAGGCTAGTCAGTTTACCCATATGGGGATCATCGTTCAAGATGATAGCAAAGAAACCCTGAAGTTTTATGAAGAAGTTTTAGGTTTGCTGCGTGTGCGTGATGGTGTCGAAACTAGCTATGAATCTTCGCCAGCCGGTCGAGATATTTTTGACCTTAATCCTGGTGAAAAGTTTATTCTCACTACCTTTGATGATCCTCGTTCTTCTAAGTCTGACTTGATGGCTGTACGCAGTGGTAGGCTTTACATCATTCGATTCCCAGAAAATATTAATTTAGAATCGCACTTTGAGGCAGCCCAACCAGGTAGCTTGGGTATGTCTTTATATACCTATCGGGTTAAGGGAATACAGGAGTATTACGATCGCATCAAGGCAAGTACTGTACAAAAAGTTACAGATATTATTAGTAATGAGTTTGGCGAGCCGAGTTTTTCCTTTGTTGCACCAGATGGCTACTTCTGGACTTTGCTAAAAGGTAATTAACTAGTGCAAGAGGAGTAGGGAGCAGGGCAGTAGGCAGAGAAGCCGCAAATTAATAGTACATTTATACTAATCTGAAGTTCTTTATCAATCACCAAGAATTTAATTTTCCTCAACTGCATCAGTTGATATCTCATTTAAGCTGGCGGTTGTATCTTTTGAAGTTCTTTAATTGCTTCGATATGGGCTTGATTTACCTTCGTATGCTCCTCTACTGCTTCAGAATATACATCTGTTGAAGGATCTTCTATTAGTCTGTGCGCCAAATCTTGAAATTTCTGCGCGTGTTCGTGCATGGTTTTTCCATAGGCTTCGATACGTTCTTTTTGTTCGGGATCGATTTGGTCATCTGTTTCTAAACTCTTACCCAACTCTTGTATCTCTTTGCTATGCTCAATTGCTTTTTGAGCATGTTTTTGTGCTGTCTTTATAGTCTGCTTTGAAACTTCATGCATAATATTAATCCCGACTCTCGTCTTAAAAGAACTATAAAATAAAATTCCTCTACCCTTTGCTTCTTTCAACCAAATTTCGCCTCTTGACCTGAACAATCAAATAAATGTAAACCTAACCGTTGGGAAAGTTCTTCACACACCTTTACCCCCCGCACACTATTACCACGCACATCTAGCAGTGGCGAAAAAACTCCAATGCCCATCTTATTGGGTACAACGGCAATAATCCCACCAGAAATACCGCTTTTCGCCGGAATTCCAATTTTATAAGCCCACTCACCTGCAAAGTTGTACATCCCGCAGGTATACATCACACTCAGAATATCTTTAATATAACGCTTATCTACCGCCTGTTCTTTGTTAATCGGGTTAATACCTCTGTTAGCCAGAGTAGCCGCCATCACTGCTAAGTCTTGACAATTCACCATCACAGCACACTGCTGGAAATAAAGATCCAGCGCCTCTTCAATATTCCGATCAATCATGCCAAAGTTGAGCATCAAATGTGCCATTGCACGGTTGCGATGTCCTGTACTGCGTTCTGAGGTAAAAACTGAAATGTCAACGAATACGTCGCGGCTAATATATCGGTGAAACATATCCAGCATCCGATTCAGGCGTTCGGTAGGGCCGGAACCTTTGATTAAGCTAGTGGTGGCGATCGCACCTGCATTTACCATTGGATTATAAGGTCGCTTCGATTGCTCATCCAAAACAATCGCGTTGAATGCATCTCCCGTCGGTTCAACGCCAACTCTAGTTAAAACATAATCCAGTCCATGATCTTCTAAGGCAAGTCCATAAGCAAACACCTTAGAAATCGACTGAATGGTAAAAAGTTGCTCGTAGTCCCCAACTTTGTAAACCTGACCATCTACTGTCACAATGCAAATGCTGAACAAATCCGGGTTTGCCTTTGCCAGTTCGGGAATGTATTTCGCTACTGCACCCTCTTGCAGAGACTTGTACTGGGAATGTAACTCGTTGAGAACAGCTTTTAATGGCGATGCTTCTATTTCTATATCTCCTGGATGTGCTTGGTTTGTCATTAGGCTGATGGCATTTCCCAAAATACCTACTATATATAGAAGAGGTACAGCTGTACATCCCTACAGTTACAAAGATTTTGTCAAAAACAGCTTGCTCTAAAAAATCATACTTGAGCAATTACTGAAAATAAACAAAATAAGACGTATATTTTGTTACAAACAGTATTTGCTGTTTAAGCGATCGCAAAGTTTTATTAATTTTTAAGTCATTAATCCTGAAAAATATTCCTTTGGGTATCGTCCTTTTTTTTATACTCAGCAATACGGTTACTTAAGGTTATATTTATCACCAACATCAGTCTAGTTATGGAGAATCAAAGTAATGATTGATGTAAGTAGAAAAAACTTTGAAAAAAGATATCAGACTCCAACTAATTTGCATAATTTTTTAAGATGCAACTCAGATCGCGACTTATTCATAGTTAAATCTAAATATTTCCTTAAATAAATAATTTTAAGTATTTATGCCGATGCCATTTAATTAAAGTTATATTACTTTCTTATAGGAAATAGCCAAAAACAATGTGATCTAAAATACACGAGTAGTTGTGAGCCTTTAGAAGTGATGTGAATAGGGTATCGCTACTTTAGTGTGAAATAAGCGTAAAGTTTTTTTAAGAAATTTTTGACTTACACAAAAAAGCGTTACATAGCCAAAGTCCGCTTTTGAGAAAGGTTTCGACCTTCAAATTGGAATGGGAATTTGAGAAAGTGGCCCATAGTTACGCTAAAACCCTGATCCCCAAGCTAAAAGGTTCGTGTTAGTCTGTTGCAGTTATAAAGAACAAAGTGAAAACGGAACGAGTTCGAGTTTTTCAAAAGGGAAATCACTTTCATTAGCGATCAATCCCGCAAGTTATAAAACTTTAAGTTCTACAGTCGCTTTCAAAAACGGACGCATGAATCAAAGACATTTGTGGACTATTGTTGCCCTGTTTATGGCTGTTTTGGGAGTACCCTCAGTCGGTTGCACTCAAACCACTAAAGGAAATGCGCTAGCATCCCAAAAATCACCCGCCCCTGATGTGGTTAAGGTGGGAGAGTTCCAATCAACAGCAGGGAAACAAACCTTGGATGCTGTGATTACAGAAATTCATCCTCACAACATCAAAGGACGTAAGGCGGCAACCCTTTTTATCAAAAATATACCTGTTCTCACCTTTTTGAGTTCTGTATCAAATACGAATCTTGAGACTAAAAAAGTTGGTGCAATTGGCAATACTGGGGGCGTACAAGGGTACGCCCTTATTGCTAGCAATTCATCAAATGCATTGAATACTGGGAACGTAACAGATGCGAGTAACCAGATTAGCTCCACTGACAATGACCCGGTTCAGATAGCTGGTGTAATAGCAGCTAAGATCAACCAGTTGAATCGGGAAAACGTGGACGGGAGTAAGATTACCGTCAGTTGGAAAGCAGGGGAAAAATCTACTGCCAATCAAGCGCAAAACAAAAGCGTCCCCCTCCAACAAGATGGCGATCGCTATGTAATTAAAATTAATGGCGAAGAGTTGGTCGAAATCAGCGAAGGTACGCGATTAGCAGGTAGTACCAACGATCTAGCGCAAGATGCATTGCAAGCAACCAATCGCTTGCGGAGACTACTAGGCAATGCATCTCCCCTAAAAGAGATTGCAAATTTACCAGTCCGTCAACAAATATCAATACCAAAGCTGCCTCAACAGATTGCCGTCGGAGTAGTGCGAGCCACCCTGAGAGGAATGGCTTCTTATTACGGCTATGATGGTTCTGGTAATCGCACTGCTAGCGGTCAGAGATTTAATCCAGAAGCAATGACTGCCGCTCATCGCAGTTTACCCTTTGGTACGCAAGTTCGTGTAACTAACACTCGCAACGGCCGTTCCGTAGTGCTGCGGATTAATGACCGGGGCCCATACATTCGTGGTCGAGTCATTGATGTGTCTGCCGGCGCAGCTCGAATTTTGGGAATGATGGGCAGTGGCGTAGCACCAGTGCATATTGAGGTATTGGGGAAATAATCTAGGGACTGGGGACTGGGGATTAGGGGCTGGGGACTAGGAAAAAGTATTTTCAATCCCCAATGCCCAATACCCAATGCCCAATGCCCAATGCCCAATGCCCAATCCCAGTTCCGTATCACTTAATTCCCCTAGTTCAATCAACTCTTCCCTCTATTTCGGATATAAACTAACGGGGGAGGGATCGATAAGAACTAGGGGTATTTTTGTGCGCCTGCTGACAACAGTCGCAGCTTTACGCTGCTATTTAACTAAACGCTGCTCAGAAAACAAGCTAATTGCGGTTACTGAGGATCTGAGACTAGATGAGATGACTGGCTGGTATCAGACGGCAGTCGGTCTGGTGCCAACGATGGGAAATTTGCATCAAGGTCATTTAAGCTTAATCCAACGGGCGCGGCACGAAAATTCTACGGTGATTGTGAGTATTTTCGTCAATCCCCTGCAATTTGCTCCTAACGAGGATTATCAACGCTATCCCCGCACTTTAGAGCAAGACCAACAACTTTGCGAACAAGCTGGGGTAGATGCCATTTTTGCACCGAGTCCTGAAGAGATGGCTGTTCCTCAGAAGAGTATACAAGAATCAAAGGTTACACAAGTTATCCCGCCATCTGCTATGATAACAGGCTTGTGTGGTCGTTCTCGGCAAGGTCATTTTCAGGGTGTCGCTACGATTGTTACCAAACTTTTCAATTTGGTACAGCCTGACCGTGCCTACTTTGGTGAAAAGGATGGTCAGCAACTAGCAATTATTAAACGCTTAGTAGCTGACTTAAATTTGCCAGTAGAAATTGTTGCTTGTCCAACAGTACGGGAAGCGTCGGGTCTGGCGTTCAGTTCTCGCAATCAATATTTGACTGCAACGGCAAAAGAGCAAGCGGCGGTGTTATATCGGGGTTTGCGACGAGCTGAAGCCGCATTCATTGCAGGCGATCGCAATAGTAACAAGTTGATAGCAGTGGTACAGCAAGAAGTGGCAATGGTCAGCACGGCCTGTGTGGAATATATTGAATTGGTTGAACCGACTACGTTGATGTCTTTAGAAAAAGTTGAGGAGGAAGGAATGTTGGCGATCGCAGCTCGTCTTGGTGCTACACGTTTGATTGACAATCTCATATTGCGCGATCGTCAACCCATTATCGCCATTGATGGCCCAGCCGGCGCTGGAAAATCCACAGTGGCGCGGCAAGTGGCAGCAAACCTGAATTTAGTGTATTTAGATACAGGAGCGATGTACCGTGCTGTCACTTGGTTAGTACTGCAAAAGAAAATTGCTATTGACGATGAGTGTGCGATCGCCGAATTAACTAACCAGTGTAAAATTGAACTTACTCCCACCCAGGATTTACAATCGTCTGTGCAGGTTTGGATTGATGGTACTGATGTTACCCAAGTGATTCGCACGATTGAGGTAACATCAAAAGTATCTGCGATCGCGGCACAAAGCGCAGTCCGTCAAGCACTGGTTAAACAACAACAAAAGTGGGGCAAAAAAGGTGGTTTAGTTGCTGAAGGTCGGGATATTGGTACTCATGTATTTCCCGATGCCGAAGTTAAAATCTTCTTAACCGCTTCTGTGAGTGAACGCGCCCGTCGCCGCCAGCAAGACTTTAACACCCAAGGTCAACCTGAAGTGAGTTTAGAACAGTTGGAACACGACATCGCCGAACGTGACTGGAAAGATAGTACACGCAAGGTTTCTCCTTTGCAGAAAGCAGCAGATGCGATCGAACTTCAAACTGATGGTTTAGACGTGTCTGAAGTCACGGCACAAATCGTTAACTATTACCAACAGCATTTATCTCAGTGTTAATTACTACTATTTGCTGTTAGTTTTTTAGTTTCAAAGGGTGGTGAGTGATTATTCACTTACCATCTTTAAAACTGTATTTAAAAATAAAATAGATGTAAGTTAACTATTGGCTATTTTAATTTGAAAATTAATACTTATAGTCAAGTGTAAACAATTATTAATTTAGTCTACATTTTTTTAACAATAAATCATCTCGCTTTCGACTGATTTTTCAAATCGTAATTAATCTTACTAAAGATAGAAGTATTAAACTTTTAATTGCTAAATGCTATTTAGTTATTAGCCTTTAGTTATAAAACATTAGTCATTTTTATTTATAGTCAGGAATTGCTAGCGATTTGACTTATCAACAAACTACTTTGTTTCCGTCTTCACTTTGGTAGTAGAATGACGATGTTAAGTTTTATGTTTCACTAATCAAAGGCATAAAACCTCTAAAAATAAAAGCTATTAATTTCCCAAACTTCTGCAATAGCTTACAAACTAGAAACCGCTAAAGAGAGGATTTGACACAATGGCATTTGTACAACCCCCACTACCCTTTGAAAAAGATGCTCTAGAGCCTTTTGGTATGAAAGCTGAAACTTTCGAGTATCACTATGGCAAGCATCACAAAGCTTATGTAGACAACCTCAACAAGCTCACTGAAGGTACAGAACTTGCTGATAAGTCTCTGGAAGAAGTGATTAAAACTTCTTTCCAAGACTCCTCTAAAGTGGGAATCTTCAACAACGCTGCCCAAGTTTGGAACCACACCTTCTTCTGGAATTCTTTGAAACCACAAGGTGGTGGCACACCCACAGGTGAACTCGCAGCCAAAATCGATAAAGATTTTGGTAGCTTTGACAAATTCAAGGAAGAGTTCTCTAACGCGGCTGCAACTCAATTCGGCAGTGGGTGGTCTTGGCTGATCGATGATGGTGGTACGCTAAAGGTGATCAAAACACCAAATGCAGAAAATCCCCTAGCTCATGGTAAGAAGGCACTCTTAACCTTGGATGTTTGGGAACACGCCTACTACATTGACTATAAAAACGCCCGTCCAGCGTTCATCAAGAATTTCCTAGAAAACTTGGTCAACTGGGACTTTGCTGCTGAAAACTTGGCTAAAGCTTAATTACTTGCCAGTTTTGAACTGGCTGCGATGTCTTTTAGTCAGCTAATTTGCAGCTACGTAGTTTGTGCCAGATATCTAAAATAGAAATAATTCACTTAACACCTTTGTCAGCAGTCACGACAGTAGTCAGTCAAGTTTAAATTGATGGGTAGGTGAGTTCGTAGTCAGGACTTTAGTCCTTATTTTCTAAGCACTAAAGTCCTGACTACAAACCCTGAAAACTAGCTTGACATTGTACTAATATCGTGACTGTTTTTGGTTAGGCGTTGAGGGGGATGGTGGAGAAATCAAAATATAAAATATATGGATAGCAAAGAACTAGCGCAATACATCGAAGCAACGAATAGCATCTCTAAACCTTGGGTATTGGTACAACTGCGTCTCAAAAAATTGCAAGAGCGTCGAGCAACTCTGACAAACGATGTTTATACCAAAGAATTAGAAGATATTTACCAAGACTTGATGAAATTAGGTGAATGGTGGCGTGGTATTGAAGATGAGGTATTTTAAAGTGAGGAGTTATGAGTTATGAGTTTTGCTAACTTTTAACTCCTAACTCCTAACTCTTAACTTAAAACACAACCTGATGGCTCAAGCTCTCGATCAAGTCGATTACGATACTCTCGATGCTGCAAAACGACGCTTCATTGATGCTGCAAAACGCACACTTGGCTTTGCAAGCGCTTATGGCATCGTCCCCGCGTCAGGTCTAGGAGCAAGTGCTAACGCTTTCAGCTTCAACCTCGCTCCGTTTCTAGAGGCGGGGGCTAGAGAACTTTCGATGACACTTGTGCCGGAAGGACTGGGCACCGCAGACGATACCCGCCCTGACGATCTTTCCGAAGAAGAACTTCGACGATTCTGGTGGAATATTGGTATCAAGATCATCTCCTGTCTGACTAACGATGCTGCAACTTCAGGTATGCAGACTATACTTCTGGGTCTTTATCTGCCGTCGAGTACTCCTGAAACAATCTTTACCCCTGCTTTCCTTGATGGGTTTCTTGATGGAGTAGTTGAGGGGTGCAAACGAGTCGGGTGTGTCTATCTCTCAGGGGAAACTCCTCAACTAAAAACTAAGATGATTCCAGGGCGGCTCGACATCGCTGGCTCGGTTTTTGGGGTTATGCCGGCTGGTGTCGCTCCTATTGATAGCTCGCGTCTGGATGCCGGAAATACCATTGTTTTGGTGGAAAGTTCGGGCCCCCATGAGAACGGTTTTACCCCACTGCGAAAGCTTGCTGAGTCGCTTCCTGATGGCTACAGAACAAAACTTCCGAGTGGGCAAGAGTTCTGGGAAGCGATGAATGCTGCTTCGTATCTTTACACGCCCCTTGTACAGGCGGTGCTGGGCGAAGGAATTCGTCCCACAGCGATGGAGAATATCACTGGTCATGGTTGGCAAAAGCTGATGCGGTCGGTGAAGCCGCTTCGGTACGTTATCGAAACAATGCTCCCAGTACCAGAGATATTTACATTTGTTGAGAGTCATCTTGAGGGCGGGGCCGAGACGATGCTTTCGGTGTTCAATTACGGTGCAGGATTTGCATTCTATACAGAGTCGGAGCAGGATGCAGAGAGAATTGTCCTACTTGCAAGAGAGAATCAACTTTCGGCTGCGATCGCTGGAAGAGTTGAAGCGTCTCTTTCCCGCGAGGTAGTGATAGAACCCCTTGGAGTCACCTTGAAGGGAGATTCTTTTGGAATTGCGCGAGGGGTATAATGCAACCAAAATGTAGGCATAGCCCGTCGTAGACATCGTTAGTTTTCTCAAAGCTATTTTAGACTCACTTATGCGATGCCTGCGGCGGGCTACGCTTACGCTAAAGTCATTATTGGTTAGAAAAAAGCTGTAATTACTGAGGTAAATAGTATTTTTTACACACAAAGTTAATTTGCATTTCAGGCTTATTAGAGATAATTCCTATACTAAACCTTTATTTTATAAGCCAGTTAACACAGACGTTATAGGCGCATTTATGAAAATTTAAATGTAATATTTGCTACTACCTAATAATAAAGTAGTGCAAACTACCCATGACTACTGAGATTAAGATTTGCTAACGTAGTCTTAACATATTGAAAAATTTGCTGAGAAAGCTGAGAAAGTAGCAACTGATACTAATTTTTAGTTTTGGTTCTTTCTCATTCAGAGATGTGGCATTTTGGTGTGTTAAAGATAGATATTTTTCTTCAGAGGGGGTTATGGTTGTAAATTTGGCCCGTACTACAACTTCAGCAGAGCTTTTAAAGCAAGTATTCCGTAACATTGATGCACATAGTTGTCCAAGGTTATTCAACTTTCACATGCACACTGTCTACTCGGATGGTAGATTGCAGCCTAGTGCATTGATGGAGCAGGCGATCGCTATTGGGTTAAAAGGATTAGCTATCACCGATCATCATGGTATTGTCGGCTATCAAGGCGCCCTTGCTTGGTTAGAAGATTGGAAGTGGAATAATCCTCATGCAACCACTCCTCACCTGTGGAGTGGCGTGGAAATTAATGCCAGCCTTTTGAATATAGAAGTTCACATTTTGGCTTACGCTTTTGCAACAGAACATCCTAGTATGAAACCCTATCTGCAAAGAAGGCCGACTACAGGGCAAGAATATCAGGCAAGTAACGTGATTGCCGCTATTCATGAAGCTGGGGGATTGGCAGTTCTGGCTCATCCAGCTCGTTACAAGCGATCGCTTTTTGACTTAATTCCAGCTGCGTCCGAAAAGGGCATTGATGGTGTGGAAACTTTCTACGCCTACAATAACCCTAACCCTTGGAAACCCAGCGTATTGGAATCAGAACAAGTGCAAAAGTTGGCTGATGAATACTTTCTTTTCAATACCTGTGGTACTGATAGCCACGGTTTGAGTCTGCTACAACGCTTGTAAAGATGAATCAATTTGTTTAAATCTCCTGGTTCAATCTGCCAGGAGGTTATCTTTTTTTGGATGCTCAATAGTCAATTTGTTTTAAAGTTATGGCAAGGGACTGGGGACTGGGGACTGGGGACTGGGGACTGGGTGAAAAGCCTTTTTGTGTCTAAGTTTTATCGTCTGTTGATGTCCTAACCTTTTTGGCTGTTGCTATAATTTCAAGAGATTGAGAAGCTATCTTGATTGTCTCTTTGACAGCTTTTTCCTTACGTTCGCTATAGCGGTCTGTGAGATAATCAACTTTGTCACGCAATAGCAAGGTAAATTTGTAAAGTTCTTCTATCACATCGACAACGCGATCGCGGTAGGGCGAATCTTTCATAGTGCCGTCTTCGTTAAACTCCTGATATGCTTTAGCCACTGACGATTGATTGGGGATCGCGAACATCCGCATCCAGCGTCCAAGAATTCTTAATGTGTTGACAGCGTTAAAAGACTGAGATCCTCCACTCACTTGCATCACAGCCAAAGTTCTTCCTTGAGTCGGGCGAACGGCTCCAATACTGAGCGGAATCCAATCAATTTGATTTTTCATAATGCCAGAAATCTGACCGTGCAACTCTGGGCTAGACCAAACTTGCCCTTCTGACCACAAGCTTAATTGACGCAACTCCTGCACCTTTGGGTGGGTGTCAAGTACGCTACCGTAAATCGGCAGTTCACGGGGATCGAAAAACTTCACCTCTGCTCCAAATTCTTCAATGATGCGTGCGGCTTCCTCTGCCAAAAGGCGGCTATAGGAACGCTCGCGCAGGGAGCCATACAAAAATAAAATTCTGGGGGGATGGTCAAATGTCGTCATGATAATTGGTTAGGGATTTCCAAGAAATAAAGCATCCTTGTAATGCTTATCAAGCAGGTGTAATTTCTTGATTTACAGACTCAATTAATTGAGTGACCCGTTCTTTGATTTCATCGCGGACTCTCGGAAAAATTTCTGGTTGTTCTGCTGGATCGTCTAACTGCCAATCTTCAAATACTTCTCGCACAACCCACTCAGGCGGTAAATTTACGCCACAGCCACACAAAGAAATCACGATATCAAAGTCTTGTGCTTGGAAATCACTCAGGGGTTTGGAGTGTTGATCGGTAATGTCGATACCAATTTCTTTCATGGTTGCGATCGCTTCTGGTCTAACCTGACTTGCTTCCAACCCAGAGCTAATCACTGCAATCTTTCCTTTACCAAGAGTTTTAGCAAAACCTTCCGCCATTTGGGAACGGGCAGAATTCTTTTTGCAGACAAACATCACACGTTTCATGGTTCAACTCCTTTGAATAATTTGCCTAAATTTAAAAGGTTCTCGATTCAGATGGCGAAAAATAACGTTTTTCTAACCAGAAAGCCACATTAACCAGACCAATCAATACAGGCACTTCCACCAGAGGCCCGACGACGGCGGCAAAAGCAACACCCGAATTAATGCCAAATACTGCGATCGCCACTGCGATTGCAAGTTCAAAATTATTTCCTGCCGATGTAAAGGCGACGCTTGCGGCTCTAGAATAGTCTGTTTTAACGCGCCAAGCCATGTAAAAGCTGACCAAAAACATGATGAAGAAGTAGACGATCAAGGGAATTGCAATCTTCACCACATCGAAGGGGATCTGAACAATCAAATTCCCTTTCAAGCTGAACATAACGACGATTGTAAATAATAAAGCAATCAGTGTAATGGGGCTGATTCTAGGCACAAATTCCTCGTGATACCACTGTTTACTTTTCACTTTTACTAAGAAGTAACGAGTGAAAAATCCAGCTAAAAAGGGAATACCGAGATAGATAAACACACTTTTAGCAATCTCAGCAATGCTGACATTAACAACACTGCCTTGTAAACCAAACAGTGGCGGCAGTACAGTAATGAAAAACCAAGCATAAGGACTATAAAAGATGACTTGAAAGATGCTGTTAAAGGCAACCAAGCCAGCCGTATATTCTGTATTGCCTCGTGCCAAGTCACTCCACACAACTACCATTGCAATACACCGGGCTAATCCAATCAAAATCAATCCCGTCATGTATTCTGGGTAATTATGTAAGAAGATAGCTGCCAGAGCAAACATCAAAATTGGCCCAACGATCCAATTTTGAATTAGTGAAACACCAAGAATTTTTCCGTTGCGAAATACATCCCCTAATTCTTCATACCGCACCTTGGCTAAGGGCGGATACATCATCAGAATTAACCCGATGGCGATCGCTATATTGGTTGCTCCCAGCTGAAACTGGTTGATAAAGGCTTCTACTCCAGGAAAGAAATAGCCTAGACCTACACCGATCGCCATTGCTAAAAAAATCCACAAGGTTAGGAAACGGTCAATAAAAGAGAGGCGTTTTGAAGTATTTTTGTTCATTACAATTAACCCCATACATGAATGCAGGAGCTTCGAGCAGGAATTTCAGATTATTCAATCCAACATCCAAAATTGAAAATCTAAAATTCGTGAGTTATATCAAGAGTATATCTCCATCATTTCAAAAAAAATTGATTTGTCAATGCCTATAAAACTAAAATTAAACGAAATATTACAAAAAAAATTGATGAATATTTAAGGATCGCAGGGGGGACGAATAGGTAATATGGGGCTAAAGCGGCGGAATTCTGCTAAATACTGCTCTAAGACAGCAAACTGCGGTAGATTGAGGCTGTAGTAAATCCAGCGCCCTTCTTGACGAGCGCGAACTAAACCCGCTTCTTTCAAGGTTTTGAGGTGAAAAGACAGTTTAGATTGAGTAGTTCCCAGGTGTTCACACAGGTCACAGACGCATAGTTCTTGAGAGCGCAGCAGTTCTAATACCTGAATCCGTAGGGGGTCAGACAGGGCATGAAAGCCAGCAGCGATCGTATCAGGAGTGAAGGTGCTATTAGAAGCCATCAAGTTTTCTTGAAGTATTTATTTATGGTAAAGTCTCAATCATCAGTTAAACAATACCTTAACTAAAAAGAAAAGGTCAGTCTATAGTCGATTCTTGGTGGGAATCACAATCATTGAGAAATAGGGTACTTCGGCTGGATCGACTTCATCTAGAGGGATGATGCGTTGCTGTGATGTTGATGCCCGCTCAATATATCTTGCTCGTGACGCTAGCCCTAATTTATGCAGGATATCTCGTACTTTGGTAAAGTGACGACCTAGTTTCATAATTGCGGCGGCGTCAGTCATCAGCAGATGTGTAGTCAGTTCTTCTGCTGGTAACGGGGCGGGTAAGACTGTGAGAATATCATTGTAGTAGGTGAAAGGTACACCCAAGGCTACCGGACAAGTCATCAGCGAGGAAACTCCGGGGACAACTTCTGTTTCGTATTGGTCGCATAACCGCGTGAACAGGTACATAAATGAACCATAGAAAAATGGATCGCCCTCACATAACACTACGACATCTCGACCTGCTGCTAAATGGTCGGCAATTGGTTCAATTTCCTGGTCATAAATAGATTTTGCCTTTTCTGGTTCCAAAGCGCGGGGGAGGTGAAATAGTACCTCGATTTGATTGCCAGGAAGATACTGCGCCACGATCGCTCTAGCGATACTTTCTTTATCTGTGGCTGATTGATAAGCTACTACAGGAGCCGCACGTAATAACCGCAGCGCTTTCAGAGTTAATAATTCGGGATCGCCCGGGCCGACACCAATTCCATAAAGACGACCTTTAGGTTGCATATTCATTCTTCCTCCGTTGCCAGGGCGTTAACTGCTGCTGCCGCGATCGCACTTCCACCGCGCCGACCGTGTAAGGTTAAAAATGGTACATTTCTGCTATCTGCTGCCAGTGCGGCTTTTGATTCCGCTGCACCGACAAAGCCCACTGGAAAACCCAAGATAATCGCAGGTTTGGGCGCTCCTTCATCGAGCATTTCTAACAGCCTAAACAGGGCTGTGGGCGCATTGCCAATTGCAATTACTGAGCCTTCTAGGTGCGATCGCCATAATTCAAGAGCTGCCGCCGACCTTGTATTACCCATACGCTGGGCAAGTTCTGGCACTTCTGGCTCGTTGAGGGTACAGATAACTTGATTGTTTGCAGACAACCGCCGTCTGGTAATACCATCGGCAACCATCCGACAATCGCACAGAATTGGCGCTCCTGCTGCCAGTGCTGCCCTTGCGGATTGCACTGCTGTTGGTGAATATCCTAAGTCAGTGACAATATCCGTCATTCCACAGGCATGAATGAGACGTACAGCAACTTTTGCTACATCTGGTGGCAGCACATCTAGGTTTGCTTCTGACCGGATGATTGCAAAGGAATTACGGTAAATTTCGTTGGCATCTCGGATATAGTCGGGCATTCAATTTGGGATTTTAAATTTGGGATTGATATATAAAAATCAAAAGGCTTAGATTGCCGATTTCTCTAAAAAGTTGGGAATCTTTTTGTTCGCAATTGATTGAGGGATTATATTAAATAACTGCTGTAATTGTGCTATCGGATATCCATTAGCAAATTGCCCGAAGGACTCATCAGAATTTAGGCGTTGAATTTTATATACATATAGCATCCGCTCTATTAATGCAGGTAGTTCGGCAAAAGTTACATATTGATATAGTTCGCGTCCGAATTTCTGCTTGCTGTCACCAACATAAACGTGATAGCCTTCCACAGTTTCATTGTCAGCATTGAAGCTGACACCGAGGAGAGTAATATCACTTTTGCTGTGCTGGGCACAAGATTTTTCGCAGCCAGTGAAGTGAATATTAACTGGGTAATCGAGAGTAACGCGAGTTTTAAGATACTCTGCCAATGCCAACGCATGACTTTTAGTGTCAGTGGCAGAAGCGGCGCAACCTTTTTTTCCCGAACAGGCAACTAATCCACCTTTGATATTGGTTGCAGAAGAATCTAATCCTAATAAAGCAATTTCACGTTGGACATCAGCAACCCATTGCTGAGGAATATCTGTCAGGAGCAAATTTTGCCAAGGGGTTAGCCTGAAAGTTCCACTACCGTATTTTGCTGCTAAATCTGCTAAACCCCGCATCTGTATACTTTCCAATCGGCCAAGGGGTAAGACAACACCAATGTAAAATAAGCCTTGCTGACGTTGGGGATGGATGCCAATATGCTGATACTTAGCATCTGACCTCTCCCCCAACCCCTCTCCTGTGAGGAGAGGGGAGAATTCCTCCCCCTTCCCGCGTCGGGAAGGGGGTTGGGGGGTTAGGTCTTTTCCGATTTCACTGTACAAAAGAGAAAAAGGTAAACGCTGCTCAACTTCTTGGAGATAATTTTCACAGCCCAAAGTATTCAATAACTCTCTTAGACGTAACCGCCGCTTACTCGTAGTATGACTATAAGCTAGATAGACATCCGCCAAAGCTGCTAAGACGGGCAAACATTTTTCTGGTGGTAGCAAAATTCCCGTATCGCTGGGGGGTTGACTTTTCTCGCCGACACTGAGATGCAGGCGAAAGTAAACATTATCGTTAAGTAAGACAGCTACAAAGGCGATATCATTCAAGCGATCGCACACCCGAATTATCCCACCACCATCAAAGCAAACGCTAAATTTGGCCGAAAGTCCCGAAAGTGCCGGATGTGCTGCAATATAATCATCCCAACCTTGAACAAAAGGGCGAGTGTCGATTAATTCTTTGGGATCGATACCAGCAGTTGGACTGGTCATAATATTGCGGATTTGGTCTACAACAGTATTGTCAGAACCCAATCCCATATTTTGTAGGTATTTCAGAACCTCAGCATTTATCCCCGTGCGGATTTCACGGACTTGTAGGTTAGCTCGATTAGTCACATCTAGATAGCCACCACCGTACTGTTCTGCTATATCTGCGATCGCACGGCATTGCTGACTACTAATAATTCCACCTGGTATTCTAACGCGAGATAATATACCATCTGCGGCGGGAGTAGCATAAAACAAGCCAGGACAAGTGGCAAATCTAGAAACCAAACTTATAACTCCTTCCCCGTGCAACGCAGGGAGTAGACGGTGGGTGTGTCTTGAGGACATCCTGAGAGTTGGCATTCTGACTTGGGTCATCCCATCACAGCTGCGGCACAGTCCCGGAATTTCACCGGAGTTTCCCAACTCCCAGCTTTAGTAATTTAGATTTTGTTTAGGCTATAGATTTAAACCAGACATCATCCAAATAATTATTTTACATTACTATTGCGATAAATTTTACCTGAGCTTATCCACTGCCGATCGAAAGATATAGTTCTTGAAGCTAATCTATAAATTTAATTTAGTCATGGCTCAGGCAGGAATGCTTGAGCCTTTTTGGTGCAAAACTTGCTTTAGAAAAAGTTAGGCGATCGCCGCTTCACGAGTAGCAACTTTGCTAAACTGATTTACTGGACGAGGTAAACCAAGATTTTCGCGCAAGGTTCCTGCTTCATACTCTGTACGGAACAGACCGCGACGTTGCAATTCAGGAATTACCAAGTCTACAAACTCATCCAATCCTCCAGGCAACCAGGGCGGCATAATATTAAAGCCATCTGCCCCGCCATTGACAAACCAATCTTCTAGCTGGTCGGCAATTTGTTCTGGTGTGCCTAGAATCTGACGATGCCCACGCGCTCCAGCTATCCATAAATACTGTACATTCACAAATTAGATGTCATAGTCTAACAAATTAATGTCGCTAATTTTATCCTGCAAAACCCTCGCATTACAAGGTTTTTATTCATTTATATGATTAACCAAAAGTGACTAGAGATTTTCAATGTTTTCACAAATTGAGGTCGCAAAACCAAAAGTTTCACATTTTAATGGTCGTTTATTTTTTCTCTGAGAAAGCCTGCTATTAAAAGACTTCACAAATTAGATGTCGCATTCTTGATAGCGGCAATGTGTTTATTTATGTAAGGGGTAAAACCTGAGTAATAGTGGTATGGACTGCATCAGTGTTGAAAAATTAACTGCGCTAGTCTGTTTCAGTGTATAACTAAAAAAATTAGCTATTAATCTTACATAATGAGGTTTCAGTTGTGACGTTTGAACCTGACGACATTCTGGAGACTGGCCGTTCGATTCGTCCTTTTCTTCCAGAACTTTTAGGAAATGATGCGGTTCAAGTAGACAAACAATTGGCTGAACTATTAGCACAAGCTAAAGCTGGACAGGAAGTCGATAAGCAGATTTTAGAAATCTTGAAAAGTCAGCCAGACACTCGCAATTGGATAGCGGAGTTTCTTAGTGAGAAGCAGGTATCAAAAGGTTTTGAGCCACTTCCAGGTAAAGGTCAAGCAATATCTGCTCAAAAATATATATGTCCTCAAGGAGACTACGTTTGGTATCGCCGCATTGTCGGAGCGACAATACCAATCTGTCCTACTCATAATGTCGTGCTAATACCTGCTGCTCAGTAATAAATATATGCCAACCAAATTTTTAGAAAGTCTGGGTGGAAAACTTGCAGAAAACTGGGCTGCAAATATACTGACACCAGCTTTTGTCTTTTGGATGGGGGGACTATTAGCTTGGGTCTTGCGTTTTGGTCGAAAACCTTTGGAAGATTGGCTCAAACAGCAACCAGAATCTTTGCTAATTGCTGTTATGGTAACAGGTTTGCTCATGATTGCTGTCTCAGCTTTTGTGGTTCAAAAGTTTGATTTATCTGTTTTAAGATTCTTAGAAGGCTATTGGTCTCGCTGGTTACAACCTTTACGACGCTGGATGATACAGCAACAAGAGCATGACTTTAAACGAAAAGATAAGCGTTGGCAAACTCTGGCTGATAAAAAAGATAAACAAGTTATAACTAACGAGGAATTAGAGGAATATGTGACGCTAGATGGACAGCTTATGGAGTTTCCATCTCAATTTAATAGGTTAATGCCTACAAAGTTAGGCAATATCCTTAGAGCAGCTGAAAACCGTCCTCATGATAAGTATGGCTTGGATGCTGTAATTTGCTGGTCTCGCCTCTGGTTAGTATTACCAGATGGAGTGAAGAAAGAATTACAGGAAGCACGGTCAAGCCTGAACACAGCAGCCCGTTTTTGGCTCTGGAGTTTGCTGTTTATTGTATGGACTGTTTGGGCTTGGTGGGCTGTTCCTACTGCGTTACTGGGCTTAATATTTGCTTACTACTGGACAGTTGATGCGGCAGGTGTCTACTGTAGCTTGTTGGAATCTGCTTTTGATTTGTATCGCTTAGAACTTTATAAATCTCTTCGCTGGCCAATACCTATCAATCCTAAGCAAGAACAAGAGTCTGGTAAGCAATTGACAATCTATTTGTTGCGAGGGTCTGATCAGGACAGACCAATATTTACACCATTAAAGGACAAGTGACTGTCACAAAGGGGAATATTTAGTAAAAAAATTTACTTGGTTATTGTCTTGGAAAAGATGAGTAGAATTAAACGCTAGTTAATATATCAATGAATTTTCCAGAATTTCTATAAAAAGTCGCATATTAATGAGTAAAGATGCTTTAGTAGTTGGCATTAATAAGTACAATTTTTCAGGATTGTCAGCGTTACGATCGCCTGCTAACGATGCAGAAGCGATCGCCAAGCGACTCAGTGAAGCTGGAAATTTTCATGTCAAGCGATTGCCAGGATTCCTAGATCCGTTTGAAGATGATGCACCACGGATAGCACAAAATCAGGAAGTCAAGCTAGCAGATTTAAAGGATGTTTTAGAAGAGCTATTTTATCCTGAAGGTAGGAGCATCCCGGATACAGCCCTGTTCTATTTCTCAGGCCATGGTCTTCGCACAGGTCGGCGCATTAAAGAAGGTTTTCTAGCTACCAGTGATACCGATTGTGATGGGAACTGGGGACTGCAATTAAAGTGGCTGCGTGAGTTATTGCAAGAAAGCCCAGTACGGCAGCAAATTATCTGGTTGGACTGTTGTTACAGTGGGGAACTACTCAATTTTACAGAAGCCGATCCAGGCGATCGCGGAAATACACGCGATCGCTGTTTTATTGCCGCTTGCAGAGAATTTGAGCTAGCCCATGAAAACGTGAGTGGAGCCAGCAGCGTACTCACTAGCGCGATTTTGCGCGGATTTGACTCGGCTGATGTATCTAACCAATGGGTGACAAACGAAACACTAGTAACATTCTTGCGGCAGGAATTAGAAACAGCACCCCAAAAATTCATCTCTAACAATTTGGGGTGTATTAATCTCTTTTTTAGGAAAGAAACAACAAATAAACAACCTGTTCAATCTACTGTACAAACTCCGAGTCAACCAAATCAGACAGATAAATTAGCAGAGCAATTACGGGCTTGGTTCACTGCCCTACGTTATGGCTTTGAAAAAGGTGAAATTAGCAATGAAAATTATTTTGAGTGGATTATTAATGTCAATAACCCTATAGAGAAAAAGGGGTATAACCGAGTTTTGGTGCGCGGCATTACAGGAGAAGCCGGAATGGCAGATGTTGCTGCCTTGCGACAGTCAGTAAATGCTCGAAAAACAGATATAGGTTGGCTAATCACCAATCGCCGTGTCAGTCGCGCTGCTAAAGATGAGGTGAGCAAGCAAGAAAATCAAAATTTATTTTGCTACACCCTTGATGAGTTGCTGGATAGGGATGCCGATTTTAATGTCTACCTCAACTGGTTAGAAAATGAAATCAAGGAACGGGGAATTGACCGCACTTATGTACCCTTAGCTTGTACCAAAGAGGAATTTGATCCCAAATCAAAGCAGAAAATGGGTATTAGCCGTTACGCTCAAGCTGATGGTTGGATTGATGGTTATGTTGAACGTTGGCTTGACGACCCTGCCAAAGAACACCTTTCCATTTTGGGTGAATTTGGCACTGGCAAAACCTGGTTTGGATTGCATTATGCCTGGGCTGCCCTGCAACGCTATCGGGATGCTCAACGCCGGGGAGTAGAACGCCCACGTCTACCATTAGTCATTCCTTTACGGGACTATGCCAAAGCAGTCAGTGTGGAATCGCTATTTTCAGAATTCTTTTTTCGCAAGCATGAAATCCCACTGCCTGGTTATTCTGCCTTTGAGCAACTCAACCGCATGGGTAAGGTACTGTTGATTTTTGATGGCTTTGATGAAATGGCAGCTAGAGTCAATCGCCAAGAGATGATCAACAACTTCTGGGAACTAGCCAAAGTAGTAGTACCAGGGGCAAAGGTAATTCTCACCTGTCGCACCGAACATTTCCCCGAAGCAAAAGAAGGAAGGGCTTTGCTAAGTGCAGAGTTGCAAGCTTCTACTATTGACTTGCCTCTAGAGACACCGCGCTTTGAAGTGCTGGAATTAGAAAAATTTGATGATGAGCAAATTCGGCAGGTACTAGCGTTTCGTTCTGAACCAGAGACAGTAGAACGGATAATGAATAATTCGACATTGCGGGATTTGGCACGTCGTCCGGTAATGACGGAACTAATTATAGAAGCTTTGCCAGAGATTGAGGCGGGCAAGCCAGTTGATATATCACGGGTATATTTATATGCTGTGCGGCACAAGATGGAGAGAGATATCAAAACCAAGCGTACCTTTACCTCATTGGCAGATAAGCTCTATTTTTTGTGTGAGTTGTCCTGGGAAATGCTCTCAACAGACCAGATGAGCATGAACTACAAAGAATTCCCCGACCGAATTCGGCGTTTATTTCCCGCTGTAGTCCAAGAAGAAAAAGATTTAGACCACTGGCATTACGACATGATGGGGCAAACAATGCTAATTCGTAATGCAGAAGGAGACTACAGTCCTGCCCATCGTTCGTTATTGGAATTTTTTGCTGCCTATAAGCTGGTGGCAGAGTTAGGCGTTTTAGCCCCCGACTTCACAGAACTGGCTCAAGCACAATCTTGTTTAAACAAGACTGTTCCACCACGGGATTACACTTGGTCAGAATACTTTCAGCGACAGTGTAGGGAAAATGGGCAACCGCTCCCCATAGCGCCACTGAAGTCATTTACCAATACGTCTCTGGAGATGTTATATAACTATTTAGGTACAACTCCCTTGGCAAAAGCTGTGCTGGATTTAGCTGTGCCAATGTTAGACGAGCAAGTATTTCAACAATGCTTGCTCGCATTAATTGAGTCAACCCGTGGCAAAACCCAGACTCAGGTGGGTTATATGGGTGGCAACTTGGTGAAATTACTACTGGGAGCAAATCTTTACGGACTAGAAAAATCTGACCTCAGCCACACTGTTATTAAAGATGTAAACTTTGCTAATGCCAGCCTGCGATGGATAAATTTGATGGGAGCGGATCTCACAAATTCTGTCTTTGCACCAGTTCTAGGAACGATCTTGTCTGTAGCATTCAGTCCAGATGTCCAAAAAAAATTAGTGATTGGAGATAGTAAGGGGATTGTACAGGTTTGGGAAGCATCTTCTGGCAGAGTTTTATTATTCCTTCAGGGGCATGAAGATGGGGTCAAATCAGTGGCATTTTCCCCAGACGGTCAGCGCATCATCAGTGGCAGTGATGATAAGACATTAAGGCTGTGGGATTTAAATGGTCAATCCATTGGTCAACCCTTTGTCGGGCATGAAGATGGGGTCAAATCAGTGGCATTTTCCCCAGACGGTCAGCGCATCATCAGTGGCAGTGATGATAAGACATTAAGGCTGTGGGATTTAAATGGTCAATCCATTGGTCAACCCTTTGTCGGGCATGAAGATGGGGTCAAATCAGTGGCATTTTCCCCAGACGGTCAGCGCATCATCAGTGGCAGTGATGATAAGACATTAAGGCTGTGGGATTTAAATGGTCAATCCATTGGTCAACCCTTTGTCGGGCATGAAGATGGGGTCAAATCAGTGGCATTTTCCCCAGACGGTCAGCGCATCATCAGTGGCAGTGATGATAAGACATTAAGGCTGTGGGATTTAAATGGTCAATCCATCGAAAAATTCTTTGTTGGGCATTATTCTAATGTCATATTAGTGGCGTTTTCCCCTGACGGCCAGTGCATTGTCAGTGGCAGTTGGGACATGGTGCATATTTGGGATGTGAATGGTCAACCCATTGAACAATTCTTTGTTACGGATAAAGATAGGATCAGTTCAGTGGCGTTTTCCCTGGACGGTGAACTTATTGTCACTGGCAGTAATAATAATACAATGCAACTATGGGATTTGAACGGTCAGCCCATTGGTCAGCCCTTTGTTAGCAATGATTCTGGGGTATATTCAGTGGCATTTTCCCCTGACAGTCAGCGCATTGTCAGTGGCAGTTGGGACAAGACAGTACGATTGTGGGATGTGAATAATGGTCAAACCGTTGGTCAACCCTTTATTGGGCATGAAAATGGAGTTATATCAGTGGCGTTTTCCCCTGACGGTCAGCGCATTGTCAGTGGCAGTTGGGACAAGACAGTACGATTGTGGGATGTGAATAATGGTCAAACCGTTGGTCAACCCTTTATTGGGCATGAAAATGGAGTTATATCAGTGGCGTTTTCCCCCGACGGTCAGCGCATTGTCAGTGGCAGTTGGGACAAGACAGTACGATTGTGGGATGTGAATGGTCAACCCATTGGTCAACCCTTGAAGGGACATGAAGATGCAGTCAGTTCAGTAGAGTTTTCCTCAAATGGTCAACTAATTATCAGTAGTAGTCTTGACAAAACGGTACGGCTGTGGAATATAAATGGTCACCCCATTGATCAATCCTTGATGGGGCATGAGGATAAAGTTTGGAAAGTGAAGTTTTCCCCTGATGGTCAACTCATTGTTAGTGGTAGTGATGACAAGACCTTAAGGTTGTGGGATGTAAATGGTCAACCTATTGGTAAACCCTTTGTCGGCCATGAAAGTGGAGTTAGAGCAGTAACGTTTTCCCCTGATGGTCAACTCATTGTCAGTGGTAGTTTTGACAACACAGTGCGGCTGTGGGATATGAATGGTCAACCCATTGGTCAACCCTTTGTTGGGCATGAAGATGGAGTCATGTCATTAGAATTTTCCCCCGACGGTCGACTCATAGTCAGTGGTAGTATTGACGAAACCATCCGAATTTGGGATGCAAGCACTGGCAAATGTATAAAAGTCATCAACTGCAAAATCTTTGCTGGGCTGAATATTACAGGTGTAAGAGGACTAACGTCTGCACAGCGCATAGCATTAAAACTAATGGGAGCGATTGATAATTCATGAGTCGAGATGCTTTAGTAGTTGGCATTAATACTTATAATTTTCCGCAATTGCCCCGCTTGCGATGCTTAAAATGCAAAAGGTATTGCTTAACGGCTGAGTGAAGGTGATAATTTTCGAGTTTGGCGTATCGTAATTAATCTTTATCTGTTTTTTGGCTGACAGAAGCTTCTGATAGCAATTTTCATTTGAATGAGGTACACGGGTAGGGGCACACAGCTAGCTGTTGTGTATCCTTGCTATGTTCATCTGTGGTTAATTATTCCTTTCTGTACCTTACCCATGCAAAAACTGCTATAAACCAGTTTCGATAGATTAATTTACACACAATAAGTTTTACTTTGCACACTATATGTTAATTTAACAATATTAGTGGAATGCATTTAGTAATCAAAATTGACTCAATACCTCTGGCTACAATCTCCAATCTCAGATAGTAGTTAATACCTTGCCTAATTAAGCAAAACTTGCAAAATAAATTTTTAATAAAAAACTATGGTTTCTCAACTTCATAAACAAAATGATTCTTCGTTTGCGAACTATAGCAACTCTTCCTAGTTTGTTGACTTTGCTTTATTGGATATAAATATTGCTGATATAACTTTTTCAGTTATCGGAAAACCTTATTTAACTATAGTTATAGATATTTATGCTCAGTGTTGTATGGCATAAGCTAGATATTTAACTCCACTTTGTTATTCTTACATTGTTCAGTTAATAATGTATCAGAAATTAAATAATTCTTGTCTTTCAACCGAAGATGATGCTGTTGAATTACAACAGCATCAAGATTCTACAAAACCTCATAAACTGCCGTCAGAAGAGTTAATCACAGAGCAGGTAAAGCTGAGAATGGAGGTAATTCAAAGCCTCACAGAGCCATGTGATCGCAAAACCTACAGCACTAAAAAGATAGAAGCTGCCCAAAAACTGGGTGTATCAATTCGTCAAGTAGAACGTTTACTTCAAAAATGGCGAGAACAAGGGTTAGTGGGACTGACTACAACACGCTCAGATAAGGGGAAGTATCGTCTTGAGCAGGAGTGGATAGATTTCATCATTAATACTTATAAAGAGGGTAATGAAGGTAGCAAGCGGATGACCCGGAATCAGGTGTTTCTGAAGGTCAAAGGTAGAGCTAAACAACTTAGCCTTAACAAAAGTGAACACCCTAGCCACCAATCGGTTTATCGAATTCTTGACGAACATATTGAGCAGAAAGAGAGAAAGGAGAAAGCAAGAAGCCCTGGCTATTTAGGAGAGCGATTGACGCACATGACCCGCGATGGGCGAGAGTTGGAGGTAGAGGGTAGCAATGATGTTTGGCAATGCGATCATACTCGTTTAGATGTAAGGCTTGTGGATGAGTATGGAGTGTTAGATCGTCCTTGGCTGACAATTGTTATCGACTCCTACTCCCGTTGCTTAGTGGGGTTTTATGTGGGATTTGATCACCCTAGCTCCCAAATAGATGCTCTAGCTCTACGTCATGCTATTTTGCCCAAGTCTTACGGTTCCGAGTACCAATTACGCAATGAATGGCAAGCTTACGGAAAACCTAATTACTTCTATACCGATGGTGGAAAAGATTTTACTTCCATCCACACTACAGAACAAGTTGCAGTAGAAATAGGTTTTAATTGTGCTTTGAGAAGACGACCATCTGATGACGGAATTGTGGAGCGTTTTTTTAAAACACTTAATTTACAAGTGCTAAATACCCTTCCTGGATATACGGGTTCAAACGTGCAGGAAAGACCAGAAAATGTGGATAAAGATGCTTGCTTAACTCTTAAGGATTTAGAGCTATTGTTAGTACGCTTCATCGTAGATGAATATAACCCGCACACAGATGCCAGGATGAAAGGCCAGTCTCGAATTGGGCGATGGGAGGCTGGATTAATGACAGACCCATATCTTTATGATCAATTGGACTTGGCAATTTGTTTAATGAAGCAAGAACGGCGTAAAGTCCAAAAATATGGCTGTATTCAATTTGAAAACTTGACCTATCGGGCGGAGCATTTGAGAGGCCGAGACGCAGAAATTGTGGCATTTCGATACGACCCGGCTGATATAACTACGCTTCTTGTATACAAGATTAATGCAGACGGAACAGAAGATTTTCTTGATTATGCTCACGCGCAATGTTTAGAGACTGAACGCTTGTCTTTACGTGAACTAAAAGCAATTAATAAGCGGCTAAAAGAAGCAAGTCAAGAAATCAATAATGATTCAATTTTAGAGGCAATGATAGACCGTCAAGCTTTTGTGGAGGAAACGGTAAAACGAAACCGCAAACAGCGCCGACAAGCAGCAAATGAGCAAGTAAACCCTGTAGAGCAAGTGGCTAAGAAATTTGCTACCCCGGAACAAAAAGAAGCCGAACCTGAAAGCGAAGCAGATACAGAGTTACCCAAATATGAAGTTCGCTATATGGATGAACTCTTTGAAGAAGATTAGGTATAAAAAATGACTAATGCAATGTCGCTTGCCAAGCAATTTGGTGTGATTCAGGAACTTACGCCAGAAATCCAAGCTGAAATTGAACGTTTAAGCCGTCAACCTTACTTAGAACTCGACCAAGTAAAACGTTGTCATGCTTGGATGTATGAGTTAGTAATCTCTAGAATGACTGGTTTATTGCTAGGAGAATCACGCTGCGGAAAAACGGTCACTTGCAAAGCTTTTGCAAATCTTTATAACAAATTACGGCAGACAAAGGGTCAGCGCATGAAGCCTGTAGTTTATATTCAAGTTGGCAAAAATTGTGGCTCCAGAGATTTTTTTATGAAAATCCTTAAAGCTTTAAATAAACCCTCCAATGGAACTATTTCTGACCTGCGAGAACGAACACTGGATAGCCTCGCAATACATCAGGTTGAGATGCTTATTATTGATGAGGCTAATCACCTTAAGTTCGAGACGTTCTCAGATGTACGGCATATTTATGATGATGATGAGTTAAAGATTTCAGTTCTTCTTGTTGGTACTACAAGTCGTCTTCTAGCAATAGTTAAGCGCGATGAACAAGTTGTTAATCGTTTTCTAGAACAGTTTGAGTTAGACAGATTAGAAGATACTCAATTTAAGCAAATGATTCAGATATGGGAACGAGATGTTCTCAGATTGCCAGAAGAATCAAAATTGGCAAGTGGAGATAACCTCAAGCTTTTGAAGCAGGCAACTAAGAAATTAATTGGTAGGTTGGATATGATTCTTCGTAAAGCTGCTATTCGCTCATTACTGAGAGGACAGAAAAAAGTCGATAAAGATGTTTTAAAAGAAGTAATTGCAGCATCGAAATTGTGATATGGAAGAAAATATAGATGAAAAAAGACAAATTTGGTTAACCAGAGTTGAGCCTTTTGATGGAGAAAGTATCAGCCATTTTTTAGGTAGATTTCGACGAGAAAAAGGGAATAAGTTTTCTGCCCCTAGCGGATTAGGTGATGTTGCAGGGCTTGGGGTCGTTTTAGCACGTTGGGAAAAGTTTTACTTCAATCCCTTCCCAACTCATCAGGAGTTAGACGCGCTAGCAACTGTGGTTGAGCTTGATGCCGAAAGACTACGACAGATGTTGCCTCCAGAAGGTGTGGGAATGAAGCACAGCCCAATTCGCTTGTGTGGAGCCTGCTATGCTCAGTCAGTTTGCCATAAAATCGAGTGGCAATTTAAAAAGACGGTGGGGTGCGATCGCCATCAGTTACGCTTGTTATCAAAATGCCCTGTCTGTGAAAAACCCTTTCCAATTCCGGCTTTATGGATAGACGGACAATGCCAGCGATGTTTTACATCTTTTGCAGAAATGGCAGAATATCAAAAGCATTACTGACTAAGAAAACTTGTCTTAACACTTTGACAATACAGTACCTCAAGCCTAGTTATCAGATTGCGATCGCTTAAAATCAGCTTTTCAATTAAGCAACGTCAAGCTACCACAGCCAAAAACAGTAAATATACTAGCTACTAACCAGCTTAGTGTCTCTTATGGTCATAAGGAGACAATGTCCGGCCAAAAAACATTGGTATCTACATTGCTACTGACATCAGCCAAAAGGGAAAACACCGCAATATGGTTAGACTTGAGGATTTAACAAAAGGCACGCAAGTACAAGGTATCCTGCCAAACAGTATTGTCGCCATCGTTGATGCTCAGTGGCATGGCTCTGATGTTGTGGAATTAACATACAAAGATGCTAGCGGCACGCTAGGGAATGAGTTAGTCTTTCGAGACAGAGAACCTACCCTAGAAATAATCACCTCTGGTGGTGCTTGGAGTTTTACTGCTAATGGAGCTAATTTTCGTCTGGCATCAGAAGCGCACCGCATCCGTCTAGCTTATCTCTTCGACCCCTTGCTAGCCGTTCACACCTCTCTAGTCGAACCCTTACCCCACCAAATCACTGCCGTTTACGGGGAAATGTTGACTCGACAACCTCTGCGTTTTCTCTTAGCAGATGACCCAGGTGCAGGTAAAACTATTATGGCGGGGTTGCTGATGCGGGAATTGCTCATCCGAGGTGATTTGCATCGTTGCCTTGTGATTTGTCCCGGCAGTTTAGCCCCACAGTGGCAAGATGAATTGTCGCAAAAGTTTCATTTACGCTTTGAAATTCTCACCAACGATCGCATTGAATCAGCAGTGACTGGAAATGCTTTTGCTGAAATGCCGTTGGTGATTGTGCGACTGGACAAACTCAGCCGCAATCAAGACTTACAAGCAAAGCTAGCGCAGACAGACTGGGATTTAGTTGTTTGTGATGAAGCTCATAAAATGTCAGCTTCATTTTTTGGTGGTGAAATTAAAGAGACGAAACGCTACAAACTTGGTAAGTTACTCTCAACTTTAACTAGGCATTTTTTATTAATGTCAGCGACACCACATAACGGCAAAGAGGAAGACTTCCAGTTGTTTATGGCGTTATTGGATGGAGACAGATTTGAAGGACGCTTCCGCGATGGTGTTCACGTAGCCGATACTTCCGACTTGATGCGGCGATTGGTTAAAGAAGATTTGCTGAAGTTTGATGGAAAACCGCTATTTCCAGAACGCCAAGCTAGCACTATAGAATATGAACTATCGGATTTAGAAGCGGTACTGTATAAGCGAGTCACTGAGTACGTCCGCGAGGAATTTAATCGTGCCGATGCTTTAGAAAATGAAGGACGCAAAGGTAATGTTGGCTTTGCTTTAACTATTTTGCAACGTCGGCTTGCTTCTTCCCCAGAAGCTATATATCAATCGCTGCTACGCCGTCGGGAAAGGTTGCAAAAACGGCTGAGGCAAGAAGAAGTTTTGAGGCGGGGAAGTAATGCAACCATCATTGAATTTAAGCAGGTTCTGGATCTGGAAGACTTAGAAGATGATTTAGAGGATATTCCTGGTGAAGAACGAGAAGCAACAGAACAGGAAGTAGTTGATCTAGCTACAGCATCACGGACGATCGCAGAATTACAAACAGAAATTAAACTTTTAGAAGAATTAGAGCAACTAGCACTGCGGGTGCGACGTAGTGGGAAAGATAAAAAATGGGAAGAACTCTCGAATCTGTTGCAAAATGATGCGGAAATGTTCAACGCTCAAGGACATCGGCGCAAACTCCTGATTTTTACCGAGTACCGGGACACATTAAATTATTTGACAGATCGGATTCGGACGCTAATTGGACGTAATGAAGCTGTGGTAAATATACATGGCGCAATGGGGCGCGAAGAACGCCGCAAAATGCAGGAGGCGTTTACCCAAGATATCGAAGTACAAGTCTTAATAGCTACGGATGCTGCGGGTGAAGGGATTAACTTGCAAAGGGCGCATCTGATGGTTAATTACGATTTACCTTGGAATCCTAACCGCCTAGAACAGCGTTTCGGACGAATTCACCGGATTGGGCAGACGGAGGTTTGTCACTTATGGAATTTAGTGGCGAAAGGCACTCGTGAAGGCGATGTGTATTTAGCACTATTGAAAAAGATAGAGGCAGAGCAGAAGGCACTGGGAGGTAAAGTATTTGATGTATTGGGGAAAGCGATCGCAGGGACGGAATTACGAGAGTTATTGATTGAAGCAATTCGCTATGGCGATCAACCAGAGGTGCGAGACAGACTCAACCAAATCGTACATGATAAACTCGACCAACAGCGACTACGCGAACTTTTAGAAGAACGGGCTTTGGCACGGGATTCGATGGATATCGCCAAAGTGCAGCAAATTCGGGAAGAAATGGAAAGGGCAGAAGCGCGACGGTTGCAACCTCATTTTATTGCTTCTTTCTTCCTAGAAGCATTTACCCAATTAGGTGGAACATTGCGTCAACGAGAACCCCAGCGTTACGAAATCAGTCATGTTCCGGCAGTTATTCGCAATCGAGGGCGGCAAATTGGCGTAGGTGAACCGTTGCTGCTACGCTACGAACGCATCTGCTTTGAAAAAGATTTAATCAGCATTTCTGGTAAACCCCTAGCTGCCTTCATCTGTTCTGGACATTCTCTACTGGATGCCACGATTGACCTGACTTTGGAACGACACCGGGATTTGTTGAAACAAGGCACTATATTAATCGATGAAAATGATTCCAGCGACGGAACCCGCGCCTTAGTTTATTTAGAACATTCCATACAAGACGCGCGGACAAATCTAAATGGCTCTAGGCGTTTAGTATCGCGGCGGATGCAATATGTAGAAATCAATCCAGAAGGCAATACTTACAATGCAGGTTACGCACCTTACCTCAACTACCGTCCGCTAACAGACGAGGAAAAGGGTGTTGTGGAAAAAGTTTTAGAAGAATCTTGGTTGCGAGAAGATTTAGAAGCAAAAGCCAAGAGTTATGCGATCGCTCACCTTGTTCCCCAACATCTTCAAGAACTCAAGCAGCGCAAAGAGGAACTTATTGCTAAAACGATGACAGCAGTAAAAGATAGATTAACCAAGGAGATTAATTACTGGGATCATCGGGCTGAAGAACTGAAAATGCAAGAGGAAGCTGGCAAGCCTAATGCCAAAATTAACTCTGGTAAAGCACGTCAGCGAGCTGATGATTTGCAAGCACGGTTAATGCAACGCTTAGAGGAATTAGAGCAAGAACGTAGATTATCGCCATTACCGCCTGTGGTAGTTGGGGGCGCGTTGGTAGTTTCAGTAGGCTTACTGCAACGAATGCAAGGCAAACAACAGGCAACAACAGCGATATTTGCCAGGGCGACAGAACGGGTAGAACAGGCAGCAATGACGGCTGTGATGGAAGTAGAACGCAATTTAGGGTACGAACCAACAGATGTGAGTAACCAGAAGTGCGGCTATGATATTGAGTCACGCATCCCTAAAACAGGGCAGTTGCGGTTTATTGAAGTCAAGGGAAGAATTGCAACTGGACAGACAGTGACAGTAACCAAGAATGAAATTATCACTGCCTTAAATAAACCTGAGAACTTTATTTTGGCACTGGTGAAAGTGCCTCCAGCAGATGTAATTGATAGTAATTGTTCAATTCGCTATGTGCAGCAACCTTTTCATAAGGAGCCAGATTTCGCAGTAACGAGTGTAAATTACAATTTACAAGAATTGTGGCAGATGGGGACAGCACCGCAATAATTGGAGATTTTAGAGAATTGATCTGCGATCGCAATTTTGTCAGAGTATTCGCTCTTAAGTCTGCCTACTTTATTGGATAGCTAGTTATCCAAGTAAAAAGGGATGCTTTTGGTGAGAGCAATTACAGGACTAAACTAACTCCTTAGCAGAAATCCTCAGAGGCTCGACTTTGTGCGATCGCTTTCCTTTGGGTGCTACAAAGCGAATCTCGACATCGTAACCTGCACTCCTAGCAAGTTTTGCTAGAGTTTCAATTTTAGGAACCTGTTTTCCAGATTCAATACGAGCTAGCTGTGGCTGTTTAATGCCAACCAACTTTGCAAAATCCCGTTGATTTAAGCCGCTAGCCTTCCTTAAAGCAATAACTTGTTTTGCACACTGGAATTCAGATTCCAAGGCATCGTATTCAGCCTTTACCTTTGGATCTGCTAAAACCTCATCACGGATAGAATCCCAATAAATTGTGTTAGAAGTCATCGTTTTTTACTTGGCTAAAGATAATGTGTAATTGTTTAATTACTAAAACTATATATTTTTAGGCGTTTCTAAGTAATTTCTCTAGGCACATACCTAAAATTAGTGACTATAATTGCCGACGAAGCTCTGTAGCTCGGTTAAGTAAGCAGTAATCAATAAAGGCGTAATTAGCCTACTAAATTATTTCATGCAATGATTCCGTAAGTCCACTCATTCGGAATATTTTGCGCTGCTTGCTGGTAGAAATACAGACTTCAATTATACAAGTCTGGCAAAATGAATGACCTACCGCAAGAAGCTAATCGAAGTCGCGTTACCACTGGAAGCAATTAACAAAGAATCTGCTAGAGAAAAATCAATTAGGCATGGACACCCTTCTACGCTACATTTGTGGTGGGCGCGGCGGCCACTAGCAACTTGTCGGGCAGTTTTGTTTTCGTCTTTGGTAGATGATCCCTCAAGTCATCCTGATAAATTTCCCACAAAAGAGGCGCAGGATACAGAGAGGAAACGCCTGTTTGAAATTATTGAGCAATTAGTGAAGTGGGAAAATATCAATAATCAGGAAGTTTTAGACGCAGCTAAAGCAGAAATTCTCAACTCAACAAATAACAATCCACCACCTATTTTAGACCCCTTTTCTGGTGGAGGTTCCATACCCCTAGAAGCTCAAAGATTGGGGTTGGAAGCTTACGGTAGTGACCTCAATCCAGTTGCTGTTTTGATTACCAAAGCTTTAATTGAAATTCCACCAAAGTTTGCAAATCAACCTCCCGTTAACCCTGATTCTCGCACAAATTCTCTAACTACTAAAAAATGGTTTGGGGCGCAGGGATTGGCTGAAGATGTGCGCTATTACGGTCAATGGATGCGGGACGAGGCTTTTAAGCGAATTGGGCATTTTTACCCAAAGATAAATTTATCGCAGGAATTTGGCGGCGGTGAGGCTACAGTTATTGCTTGGTTGTGGGCAAGAACAGTGAAATGTCCTAACCCTGCTTGTGGTGCAAAAATGCCGTTGGTGCGATCGTTTGCACTTTCGATGAAGAAAGGAAAAGAAGCTTCGGTAGAACCAATTATTAATAGCGGACAGCAACAGCCTGTTGTGAGTTTTCAGGTAAATATCGGCCAAGGTAAGCCACCAGAGGGAACAGTTAGCCGCAAGGGAGCCATTTGTATTTGTTGTAATACGCCTGTAACTTTAGAATACATTCGTAATGAAGGGAAAGCCGGACAGATAGGTGCTCAATTGATGGCTATTGTGGCAGAAGGTGAGCGTGGGCGTGTGTATTTATCGCCTACTCAAGAACATGAGGAAATTGCTGCAACGGCTCAACCTGAATGGAAACCTGACACAGATTTGCCAGAACAAGCGCTTGGATTTCGCGTACAAAATTACGGAATTACTAAACACGCAGATTTATTTACATTGCGTCAGCTTTTAGCCTTAAGCATTTTAAGCGATTTGGTAAAGGAAGCAAGAGAAAAGGTACTTATCGACGCTATCAGTGCTGACATACCAGACGATGATTCACCACTTTGTGACAATGGGGCAGGTGTCACTGCTTATGCTGATGCCATAGCGACTTATTTAGCATTCACAGCCGATAAACTTGCTGACCGCAATTCTACTATTGCTACTTGGGCAAGTAATCGTGAACATGCGAGAAACACTTTTACAAGGCAAGCTATTTCAATGACATGGGACTTTGCAGAAAGTAATCCCTTCTCTGATTCAAGTGGTAACTATTTTGGTGGTGTTGAATCAATTTATAGTGTTCTCAGTCACCTTTCACACAGTGAAAATGGAAATACGAAACAACGGGATGCAACTAAAATAATTAATGGTTTAAGCAGTGCGCTTATTTCCACTGATCCACCTTATTATGATGCAGTGCCATATGCTGATCTATCAGATTTCTTTTATGTGTGGTTGCGTCGTTCTATAGGTGATATTTTTCCCAAACTTTTCACCACTTTACTCGTTCCAAAGAGTGAAGAACTTGTTGCAGAGCCTTTCCGTCACGGAGGGAAAGTAAAAGCGCAAAAATTTTTTGAACAAGGTTTAAGTAAAGTTTTTACCTTAGCACGGAAAGTCGCTCATTCTGACTATCCTTTTACTGTCTACTATGCCTTTAAACAAACAGAAAATGACGATGATGAAGATAATGTAAGTAATCAAGGAAAATTTGCTTCTACTGGCTGGGAAACAATGTTAGAAGCCTTAATTAAAGCAGATTTTACAATTACTGGAACCTTGCCAATGCGTACTGAACTTGCAAGACGTATGCGAGGGCAAAATAGCAACGCCCTTGCCTCATCCATCGTTCTTGTCTGTCGCCCCCGACCAATTGATGCCCCATCGACTACCCGCCGCCAATTTGTAAATACACTCAAACGCGAATTACCCGACGCATTGCAAAAACTGCAAGAAGCTAATATTGCTCCGGTAGACTTGGCACAAGCCAGCATCGGCCCTGGTATGGCAATTTACTCGCGCTACAGTAAAGTCTTAGAATCAGACGGCATACCCATGCCCGTTCGCACCGCTCTGCAACTAATTAACCAAACATTAGACGAATTCCTCGCCGAACAAGAAGGAGAATTTGACGCTGAAACTCGCTTTGCTTTGATTTGGTATGAACAGCATACCTTTACTGAAGGGTTATTTGGCGATGCTGAAACCCTCTCTAAAGCTAAGAATACAGCAGTACAAGGCTTGGTAGACGCTGGCATCCTCACTGCCAAAGCAGGTAAAGTGCGACTATTGCGCCGCGACGAATTACCTAAAAATTGGAACCCCCAAACCGATAACCGCCTCACGGTCTGGGAAGCGACACAACACATGATTCGGGAATTGCAAGACGGTGCTGGAAATCAAGGTGCTGCAAATTTGCTATCTCAACTGGGAACCATAGGAGAAGCAGCAAGGGAATTAGCTTATCGGCTGTATAACATTTGCGACAGAAAAGGCTGGGCTGCTGAAGGTGTCGCTTACAACAGCTTAGTGATTTCCTGGCCAGAAATATCTCGCCTCGCTGCTGAAACCGAAGAATCGACTCCCTTACAAATGGCTTTACTTTAATTACTTTCGACTCTCGTTATTAGCCTCAGCCTATTAACACATTCTGGGTGGCTCTAACGCCCAGAGTAGATGTAGCGATCGTGAGGCAGCAGCCCTGAGTTAAAAGAAAAACTAGTATAAAAAATCTATGTCCGTAAGTAACCGCGAACGAGTTGGCAGGGTGCTAGACCTTTTGAGAGAAGGCTTATATCCTTTTGTGGAAAGGGAAATGCGTTCCATTTATGGTGATAAGTGGGTAGTTGCCGCTACGCCTTTTGTTCCAGAAGACCACAGCCTAAGACGTAATGTCCAGCAAATTCTCAAGCAGGACGAATCAGCACTGCTGAAACTCATGTCTAATCAGTGGCGTGAGGTGTTCAAAAAGACTCTGGGCAATGCAGAAAGAAGCTTGGTTGGAGAATTAATTGACACCCGCAACTCTTGGGCGCACAACAAGCCACTCTCTACAGATGATGCCTATCGCGCTCTTGATAGCGTATCGCGGTTACTTTCTGCTTTTTCCGCACCAGAAGCAGATGAAGTTGATAAACAAAAACAAGAACTTTTGCGGTTGCGCTTTACAGAACAAGCCCGTCGTGAAACTCGTCGTGCTACTCTCCAACCTCTAGAAGGCAATCCGGTAGGCGGTTTAAAACCCTGGCGAGAAATTGTTACACCTCACCCAGATGTTGCCTCTGGTAGCTACCAACAAGCAGAATTTGCTGCCGACCTTTGGCAAGTTTATTTAGATGAAGGTTCCGACGAATACCGCATACCTACAGAGTTTTTTAGTCGTACTTTTCTCACCGAAGGGCTAAAGCAACTGCTCACAAATGCCTTGCTACGTCTTGCTAGCAATCAAGGCGACCCCGTTATCGAACTCCAAACCAACTTTGGTGGCGGCAAAACCCACGCGATGCTGGCACTATACCACCTGTTTATGGGAGTTCCCGCATCCAAGTTACCCGGATTGGAACCAGTGCTGGAAGCAGCAAGTGTTTTACCTCCGCCAAAAGTTAACACAGCAGTGCTGGTAGGAAATAAAATTTCTCCTGGTCAGCCTCAACATAAAAAAGATGGCACAATTGTCCGAACACTCTGGGGCGAATTAGCTTGGCAACTGGGCGGTAGGGAAGCCTACGAAATGATTCGAGAAGCAGATGAAACTTCAACGAACCCTGGCGATCCTCTCCGGCAGCTGTTTAACCGCTATGCACCCTGCCTGATTTTAATTGATGAATGGGTAGCTTATGCGCGACAGCTTCACGAAGTAAACGACCTTCCGGGGGGCAGTTTTGACACTCACTTTACCTTTGCCCAGACTTTGAGTGAGTCGGCAAAAAACGCTAACCAAACGCTGTTGGTTGTGAGTATCCCTGCATCTGATAATGAGATTGGAGGCGATCGCGGTAAAGCAGCCTTAAGTAGACTCAAAAATGCTATTGGCAGAGTCGAATCTCCTTGGCGACCAGCAACTGCCGATGAAAGCTTTGAAATTGTGCGGCGGCGGCTGTTTCAACCCATCACGGAAGAAAGTGGCTTTATTGCCCGTGATGCCATCATCCGTGCCTTTGCAGAAATGTACCAAAACCAATCTCAGGAGTTTCCTAGTGAGTGCCGGGAAGGTAGTTACAAACGACGGCTAGAAAATGCCTATCCTATCCATCCAGAACTGTTTGACCGACTTTATAATGACTGGTCAACTCTCGATAAATTCCAACGCACGCGGGGTGTGCTGCGACTAATGGCAAAGGTCATTCATTCACTTTGGGAAGGACAGGACAAGAGTTTGTTAATCATGCCTGCCAGCGTACCAATGGATGACGGACAGGTACAAACAGAATTGACTCGTTACCTGGAAGATAACTGGGTGCCAGTGATTGAAAAAGATGTAGATGGATATAATTCTCTACCATTGGCGTGCGATCGCCAAAACCCGAATTTAGGACGTTACTCTGCCTGTCGCCGCGTTGCTCGGACGATTTACCTTGGTTCTGCTCCCACTCTAAGAGCAGCCAATCGCGGTGTAGAAGATCATCGGATCAAGTTAGGGTGTGTTCAACCAGGGGAAAGTGCAGCAACTTTTGGCGATGCTTTGCGCCGACTTACCGACCAGTCCACACATCTTTATGTCGATAACACTCGTTACTGGTTCTCAACTCAGCCTAGCGTCACCAGACTTGCCCAAGACCGAGCCGAGCAAATCCAACAGGATCAGGATAAAGTTTGGGATGAAATCATTCTCCGATTAAAGGCTGACAAGCAGCGCGGTGAGTTTGCTGGAGTACATATCGCTCCCGACTCCTCGGCAGATGTTCCTGATGAAATGGCCGTAAGGCTGGTTGTCATGGGGCCACAACATCCCCATAAAAATAAGGAAAGCGAAACCCAAGCCCGCACTAGAGCCGAAGAAATACTGAACCAAAAGGGAGCCAGTCCTCGGTACTGCAAGAATATGTTGCTGTTCCTAGCACCAGACAAGGCAAAACTGGAGCTATTAGAACAATCTGTTTGCCAGTACCTCGCCTGGAATTCGATTATTCGGGATAAAGAAGCCTTAAACTTAGATGTTTTTCAAAGCAATCAGGCGACGACTAAACAACAGCAAACTGACAAAGATGTAAAAAGTTTAATTCAGGAAGCTTACATCTGGTTGTTAGTGCCAATGCAACCCGACCCCCAAGGAGAGATTGAATGGCAAGAAATCCGATTGCAAAAGCAAGACTCTCCTATTCTGCAAGCAAGTCGCAAAGCAGTTCATGAAGAACATTTGATTGCTAACTATGCCGCCAGTCGCCTGCGCCTAGAAGCCCTCGATCCTTATCTCTGGCGCGATGTAAACCACCTCGACCTTAAGAAGTTATGGGAGTACTTAGCGTACTACCTTTACCTGCCACGCATCAAAAATCAACAAGTGCTATTACAAGCGATCGCAGAAGGAGTTGCAGCGTTACTGTGGAATGAAAACTTTGCTTATGCCACAGGCTGGGATGAATCCAAAGGACGTTATCTTGGTTTGAAAGCAGCTGAACACATTACCGTAACCCTTAGCAGTCAAAGTCTGATAGTTAAGCCAGAAGTAGCGCAACGCCAGTTTGAGGCAGATACTGCTGCTAAACCTGTAACTCCACCAGTATTTAAAGAAAAAACAGGAAGCTACAAGACTGAAAAAGAAAAAACTATTGACACTGTAATAACAGAAAATGGCTCCTCTGATAGCCAAGTAACTGTCATAGTTCCACCAAAACGTTTCTATGGTTCAGTCAAATTGGACGCATTACG
>NZ_JAVRCC020000029.1:69886-70513 GCF_034530975.2 Nostoc sp. DedQUE07
AGTAGAAATTACCTTAGAACTTCAGGTCACTGTCCCTGAAGGAGTGCCAGAGAACGTGATTCGCACAGTCAGCGAGAATTGTCGGGTTCTCAAATTTAGTAATCAGGGATTTGAACAAGAATGAAGTTGAGGTAGATAAACTTGTTAGATAGTAATGAGGTAAAGCATTACGTCACACCCAAAGAAGTAAGGGAAAGTCTCGTGGGTTAACGGATTTGAGTGCGATCGCAGTCTTAATTATAGTTACTACTTAATTATTACTCGTAGTGACTGCATATCTTCCCATAGTTAATCTCCTTAACAAAACTAAACCCGTCAGGCATCTGACGGGTTTTTTGGGTTCTTAGGGGCTGAACTGATAGTTTGATCTATCCATAGCCTGAGAGAATCGTTCTCTTCTCTCAGGCTGCTAATTTTCCCAGGTATTCATTTTGGAGTGCAGCAACTTGTTGTTTTAGATTCTCCAAGTCCGCTTGCATTTTGGCTAAGTCTGGAGTTCCTTGGAGTTCTTCAGCCATGTAAGAACGAATCCATCCCATGATCAATTCTGAAGCTGTCTTGCCTTCAGCCTTAGCTTTATTCATAAAAGCTTCCTTTGTCTCATCGTCCATTCTAACAATGATCTGA
>NZ_JAVRCC020000029.1:70523-97932 GCF_034530975.2 Nostoc sp. DedQUE07
TTACCTTAATTGTGGCGAATTTTGAAAATTTTGTAGTAACGCTCTTGTTTTGATAATAACAAGTAATTACAATATAGTAACAAGACAAAGGCGATCGCCCTCCGGGAAGAGACTGCGATCGCCTTTTGTTAAACCCCATCAATGAGGTTACTCAGATGATTGTACAAGATGAGTTTGACAACCAAGCCTCGGCTCAAGAAGAGTTTGAGGAATATGTTGACCACTTAGCTGACGCAGTAGCGCCAGAAATTGAAATTGACTCAGTGCTAGATGATTTGGGAGAACTGTATCGAGTTTGGAATGGTTCCCATCTGCTTGGAACTTTTTATCAGAATCTTGAGGGTAAATGGGTAACACAACCCTGCAATAGCGATAAAAGACATTGCTGTGACACCTCTGCCTCAGCTCAACTTTTGATCATTGCTGTCAACGGACTACTGGTCGCGGATGTAGCCGCTTAATGGTTTTTCTCCTGTCATCTGGAGACGTGGCTAACTTCACGTCTCTTTCTTAATTTTTAGCATATTTGTATTTTTTGTAGTACTAGAAGGACAAATTTCTGCTCCTGTGTACTAAAACACTATAAACTAACACTCAGTATCTTTTTCTGATTTATGCTCTGCCTCAATACCGTAGTTGATAAAAAGAGCAGAAATGGAGATGTTTAATGCTTTTGCAAGCTTTTCAATATTTTTGAGAGAAGGATTACGGGTTCCCGTCTCAATACTTGAGATGTAATTACGGTGAAGCCCAGCTTTTTCAGCCAGTTCTTCTTGAGAGTAATCCAGTTCTCGCCGTCTTCGTCTTATCGCTTTTCCAAAACGATATTCAATGTTGATGTTATTTTCCCTCACAGCCTAATAGTGAGGTACTATCAATCATAAATCTACACATAATAAATGTAAAATTGCACACTATAAATGTTATTTTGAGGATACTGGTGTATTTAGTGAAGTTTAGAGAAGAGAAACCGCTATGAGCGTGATCACTATTCAATGTCGATTAGTAGCCAGCGAAGATACCCGCCGCCATCTGTGGCAATTGATGGCAGAGAAGAATACACCTTTGATTAATGAACTACTTGAACAGGTAAGAATGCATCCTGATATGGAGGAGTGGTTGAAGAAGGGCAAATTACCAAATGGAGTAATCAAACCACTGTGTGACTCACTCAGTACTCAAGAACGCTTTGTTAACCAACCCAAGCGTTTTTACAAATCAGCTATTGAAGTAGTCGAGTATATCTATAAGTCTTGGTTGGCATTACAGAAAGAACGACAACAAAAAATCGATAAAAAAGAGCATTGGCTCAATATGCTTAAAAGTGATGTAGAACTGGAACAAGAAAGTAACTTTAGTTTAAATATTATTCGGGATAAAGCTATTGAAATTTTACCGCACTATATTGCTAAGTTTGAAGAAACTAATAAGCCGGATATTAAAAAGGAAAATGTAAATAAAACTAAAAAGATTAAAAGAAAAAATAATAATTACATACTGTTTGACATTTTATTTAAGGCTTACGATCAAGCAAATAATCCTCTTAATCAGTGTGCTATCGCTTACTTATTGAAAAATAATTGTCAGGTTAGTGAAGAAGAGGAAGACCCTAATCGGTATGCTCTACGTCGTAGTAAGAAAGTTAAAGAGATTGAACGTCTTAAAGAACAACTGCAATCGAGGATACCCAGTGGTCGTGATTTGACAGGACAAGAGTGGGTGCAAAGCCTTTTAGTAGCAACCACCACTGTTCCTGAAAGCGAAAGTCAAGCTAAAATTTGGCAGAAGTATCTCTTAAAAAATTCTAGTTCGATACCATTTCCAGTTGAATTCACAAGCAACGAAGACCTTATTTGGTCAAAAAATGAAAAAGGTCGTATTTGTCTTAGCTTCTCAGGTAAAGAGTTCAATAATCATATCTTTGAAATTTACTGCGATAATAAACAAATTTATTGGTTTCAAAGATTTTTAGAAGATCAGAGCATTAAGCGCAACAACAAAGACCAGTATTCATCTTCTCTCTTTACTTTACGTTCAGGACGTTTAGCATGGCAAGACAATAAAGGTAATGACCTTCCCTGGAAGATTCATCGTTTAACTCTTTATTGCAGCGTTGATACTCGCTTGTGGACGATTGAAGGGACTCAGGAGTTTAGGCAAGAAAAAGTAGACGAAATTACTCAAAAACTGACCAACATGGAAAAAAAAGAAAACTTAAATCAACATCAGCAAATTTATATTAAACGCCTTAACTCAACACTCACTAAAATCAACACCGCCTACCCACGTCCTAATCAAAACTTGTATCAGGGTAAAACATCAATTCTCATTGGTGTGAGTTTGGGTCTAGAAAAGCCTGCAACAATAGCTATTGTTGACTGCTCCACAAATAAAGTTCTTGCGTATCGCAGTGTTAAACAGCTACTTGGTGATAATTACAAGTTACTGAACCGCCAGCGACAGCAGCAGCAACGTAATTCTCATGAACGCCACAAAGCTCAAAAAAGCAACACACAAATTAAGTTGTCAGAATTGGAGTTAGGAAAGCACATTGATAACTTACTAGCACAAGCAATTATCACGTTAGCCAAAAATTACCAAGCTGGCAGCATTGTTCTACCCACAATGAAAAATGTACGCGAGAGCATCCAAAGTGAAATAGAAGCTAGGGCAGTGAAAAGATGTCCTAATTACAAAGAAGGTCAGCAAAAGTATGCTAAACAGTACCGCCAGAGCATTCATCGTTGGAGCTACAACAGATTGATTGAGTGTATTCAGAGCCAAGCAGCTAAGGCAAACATTTCTATAGAACAAGGCCCACAACCTATTCGAGATAGTCCTCAAGAAAAAGCGCGAGATTTAGCGATCGCTGCTTACCATTTTCGTCAAAATAAATCTTAATCTTCAGATTGAGCAAATATACTGAACCTTGACAATAAAATAAGTAATAGCGCCGCAGTTCATGTTCTTTGTAACCGCTGAACTGTGAAAAATATGGGGTAGTTTGACTATTGGAAGATAGTCTTGCTTTCTGACCCTAGTAGCTGCTCACCCTGATGCTGCTGTCTCCGGACAGGAATAAGGTGCGTTCCCAGCAATAAGGGCGCGGATATACTGCTGTAGTGGCTACTAAATCACCTCCGATCAAGGGGGAACCCATACCAATCCTTGTTTCCAGGCATTAGAAGAGATTAAAAATCTTTAGTCGATTTGCGCTTGCTTGCGGTGAAAGGGTTTTAGCGTTTAATGGCACACAAATTGCCCATTCAAACGGTAGTTGAAGAAGCATGGAATATAGATCCGCGCTATCAACTCTGGAATCCTTTACAAAACAAGGATTTTATAGAGGAGGGGTTACAATAACCCTTCCCGTGTTGAACGGGTTGAAAGAATTCGTACTGCTTCGTGCAGCACGTCGCCAGAAAGTTACAATAACCCTTCCCGTGTTGAACGGGTTGAAAGGGGAATGATTGAGTGGGAATTACAGATAAATCTCGTTACAATAACCCTTCCCGTGTTGAACGGGTTGAAAGTCGTAGATCGAACGTACAACCAGCGCTGAGGAATAATGTTACAAGAACCCTTCCCGTGTTGAACGGGTTGAAAGACTAAAAGAAATCAATCCAACAAAGATGCCTATGGTTACAATAATCTTTCCCGTATTGAGCGGGTTGAAAGGGAGTGCCAAAAGGAATGCGATCGATTGCGATCGCAAGTTACAATGACCCTTCCCATGTTGAGCGGGTTGAAAGACTAAAACAGATTTACTAGGAGCAATTTTAAGAGGAGGTTAGAATGACAATGACCCTTCCCGTGTTGAGCAGGTTTAAAGGTCAGTGAACTTTTAGAACGCCACATTTTTTAAGTTACAATGATTCTTCTCGTGTTGAGCGGGTTGAAAGGCAGTGTGAGAGATTTCAAAATAAAGATGAAGTTACAAGAGCTTAAGTTAAACTTAAGCTCAGGGTCTTCTATTTGGCAAGTCTGATGTTGACCAGTTACCGTACACAGTCGATAAGTTTCTAATATTGCGACATTAGTTTGTGAACGGTTATCTCGAATGAGCTACGACACCAATTAGTGAAAGAGCGACATTAGCAACATTAATTTGTGAACGACGACATTTAATTTGTGAATGTACAAGTTTTTTGATTTTGAATTGCTTACACTGGCTGGGGTTTGAGTAAATCTGTTTTGGTAACAAATTCACTGAATGTACTTGCAACCTGCTGCGGTAATGCGATGCCTGGAGTTTGTAACGGCAACCTGGGAAATAATAATTCTGCAACTCGATAAGCTTCTTCGAGATGGGGATACCCTGAGAAAACAAAGGTATCAATTCCTAAATCGGCATATTCTAGCATTCGCGCTGCAACTGTGTCTGGATCTCCTACCAAGGCAGTCCCAGCACCTCCACGCACTAAGCCAACACCTGCCCATAAGTTGGGGCTAATTTCTAGGTTTTTGCGATTACCTTTATGCAGTTGGGCCATGCGGCGTTGTCCTTCTGATTCCGACTCAGCAAACCGCCGATGTGCGGCTGCTATGGTTTCATCATCGACATACTGAATCAGTTCATTAGCCGCATCCCAAGCTTTTTGCGTAGTTTCCCTGACTATGACGTGCATCCGAATCCCAAAGCGGACTGTTCTACCTTGTTCTGCTGCTAATTGGCGTACCTTTGCAATTTTTTGAGCAACTCGATCTGGTGGTTCACCCCAAGTTAAATACACATCAATGTGTTTGGCAGCAACTTGGAGCGCCGCATCTGAAGAACCGCCAAAATACAAGGTGGGATAAGGCTTTTGTACGGGAGGAAATTGGAGTTTAGCGCCTTGAACTTGCAAATGGCGACCACTATAGGTTACTTCTTCACCTTGCATGAGCGATCGCCAAATTGTCAAAAACTCATCTGTAAGTTCATAACGCTGGTCATGATCTAAGAAAATCCCATCTTTTGCAAGTTCTTTTGTGTCGCCACCAGTGACAACATTCAGAATAATTCGACCGTTAGAAATCTGGTCAAAAGTAGCAGCCATTCTAACTGCCAAAGAAGGCGACATAATTGCCGGACGAAAGGCTACAAGAAACCGCAAGCGTTCTGTAACTGAAATTAATGAAGTAGCTACAATCCAAGTATCTTGTTTTTGTCCGGTACCAATCAACATCCCGCCATAGCCCAATTTATCAACAGCTTGGGCGATTTGCTGCATATAGGGATAAGTGGCTGGTCGCCTGCCGATTGTAGTACCTAAATAACGCTCGTCTCCCTGGGTCGGCAAATACCAAAAAACTTCCATTTTCTTATCTCCTGGCGCTATTTCTGACTAATGGTTTCCGGTGTGATGGCTGCATATTGTTCGCTAGTCAGCATCGCTTCTTTAATATTAATTGGCTTAGGTATCACTTTTTCTTTGGCAAACAAATCTGCAATCTTCTGTTGTTTGTCCATAATTTCAGGCGTAATTGGTCTTATACCGTAAGTTCGCCTTCCAACCATTGTTGTTAAAATATCTTCATCAATTTTGAGGTGAGGAATAGTCAGTTTTACAACTTCTGCTCGGTTTTTTTCAGCCCATTGACCTGTGTTATCTATCTCCTCAAGAACTAATCGCACTAATTTCGGGTTTTCTGTGGCAAATTTTCGCGCTGCCATGTAATATCCGCCCTGAGTAGAAATGCTACTAGCATCTCTCAAAACACGAGCATTTGCTTTTTTTTGGGCCACGGCTAAATAAGGATCCCAAGTTACCCAGGCATCAATTTTTCCTTGAATAAAAGCATCACGGGCTTCTGAAGGAGGGAGGCTAAGAGCTTGAATATCACTATATTTTAAACCAGCCTCTTCCAAAGCTTTTATTAATAAGTAATGGGAAGCAGAACCCTTTTGAAAAACTACTTTTTTCCCTTTGAGATCGGCTAAAGTCCGAATCGGTGAATTCTTTTGAACGATAATTCCGCTTCCTTTCCCGGTACTGGGTTTATTACTAGCAATATAAACTAAAGATGTGCCAGCCGCTTGGGCAAATATCGGGGGAGTCTCGCCTACAGAGCCAATATCAACCCTGCCCACATTCATCGCTTCCATCAGTTGTGGGCCGGCGGCAAATTGCGCCCATTCCACGGAAATACCTAAAGGCTTGAGACGTTTTTCGATCAATCCTTTAAGTCTGAAAATATCCCCAGAACTTTGATACCCCATTCGGACAACTTTGGTTTTCAAGCCAATGGTTTGATTTGCTGAATTTGGGGTTTGGACTGAGCAACTGATTAAGGTTGTTGAGATTGCTAATAATCCAGGTAAAAGGAATAGTGAAAAACCTTGGAAAATCTTAACTTGTGGTTGTTTGAAGGCGGAAATCATGGACGTGATACTTTGTTTTTTAATTTGCTTTTGACTTATTTTGCCTATGTTCAGTTGTAGAGGCACACAGATGTGCGCCTCTAGTGTTGTATTGCTCCTAACCTAAAAATTTAGACTTTTTGAAGCTGAAGGTTCTTTTGGAATAGTTCTTGAACATTTTTCCAAGCATCAGCAGCAGCTTCGGCATTGTAGCTGGCCCGATGATTGCAAAAGAAGCCATGCCCTGCACCGGGATAACGGAAGATAGCATGAGTAATCTGATTTTTCTTCAGTTCTGCCTCGATCTGTTTTGTATGTTCTAAGGGAATTCCCTGATCGTCAAGACCAAAGAAGGCGTAAATGGGGCCTTTAATCTCTGGAGTGCGGGTGATGGTTGGTTCTCCACCGCCGGGAGTTGAGTTGGGAATACCGCCACCATAGAAGGAAGCTGTAACTTTAATATCTGGTAAGGTGGCAGCTAGATAAACGACGTGACCACCAAAACAGAAACCAATAGAGCCGATCGCATCTCCTTGTACATTTGGTAGAGTTCTTAAGTAAGCGATCGCAGCTTTAATATCACTCAATATTTCCTCTGCTGTTGTCTGCTCTTTATACCCTCTCCCTTGCTGGACATCTTCAGGGGTATAGCCACCTTCAAAACCGGGGGCGGTGCGTTGAAATAAAGTCGGTGCGATCGCTACATACCCCTCTTTGGCAAATTTCTCAGCAACTTCCCGAATGTGAATATTAACCCCAAAAATTTCCTGAATCACGATTACGGCTGGGAAGGTTCCCTTTTGTGCTGGTTCAGCTAAGTAAGCATCAATTTGCAAATCTCCGTTAGGGACTTTAACTTGAGCAGTGCGAATTTCTGTGTTTGTCATCTTAGGGATTAGCCTGTAATTGCTTTCAGGACGCGATGTTTTATGGTAATTTTTGTATAATACTACTTAAAATATATCGATTTATCGTAGTTTAAAAGTAGTATTTCACAAAGAATGTGCAAAGGCAAGTGCTTTGATTTAGAGATGTAGATGAATATAAGACCATACCAAGAATCTGATGCTGAATTAGTCAGTGCTTTGTGGGATGAGGTGTTTCCTAATAATCCGTCGCACAGCAGCCCAAAATTGGTAATCAGTCAGAAGCTTGCTGTACAACCTGAGTTGTTTTTCGTTACTGAGATTAACTCTGTGATTGTAGGGACTATCATGGCAGGATATGACGGGCATCGCGGTTGGCTATACACAGTTGCGGTCAGTCCTCAGTATCAACGACAGGGTATTGGTAGCAAGCTAGTGCAGCACGCAGAGAGAGTATTGATAGCGATGGGATGCCTCAAAATCAATCTCCAAGTTCGTGTCTCCAACGCAGAAGTAGTTGAGTTTTATAGAAAACTTGGCTATCTCATTGAAGAACGCATCAGTATGGGAAAGCTTGTTATATAGATGTTTGGTGAGTTTGAACAAAAAAACTTTAAAAATACGCCAGTATTACAGCAAAAGGTGATTGTAGCGCTACCAACTTTAACCCAAATTAGGAGAAAAATTTATGAAGCTTAATGCAGTTCATCATATTCAAGTAACCTATCCTCTTGAAGTGGAGGAAGCAATGCTATCTTTCTACAGCAAAGTTTTGGGACTGACTGAAATTGTCAGACCTGATGTCATGAAAAATGATTCAGGAGCGTGGTACAAGTTGGGAGACATTGAACTGCACGTTAGTAGAGAGAAAAACGCCAATAACCAAGCATCAAGACGGCATTTTTGTTTCCAAGTCGATAACTTGAACGCCTTTGAAGAACACCTAAAAGAGCATGGAATAGAAATTATTCCCGACCAACGACCACTTCCAGGATGCGTGCGGTTTTTTCTCCGAGATCCCGGTGGGAATCGTATAGAGATTGCAGAGTTTGTTAAGAGTACTTTTGCACAGCAACAAAATCGACACCACTTTTCAAATTTTCAACAACCAGTAAGTAATTCTCAATAAGCAATCGATTTTCTAGCTAGAAACCCTTACTGTGAAAACAATCGACACCATTCAACGTTCGCGCAGCGTCTCGTAGAGAAGTTATGACGCTTTTCAAGTTTCTGGCGAGTGGTGTCGATGAGTTCAATACATTTGGAAAAAGAGGATAGCATTTTACCTATGCTTGTCAAGATTTTGTCAATCTGACTCCTGTTAGCGCAGCGGGGCGTAGCCCATTCTGATTTCTGAATTCTTTGTCAAATCAACAATTTTCTCCTGATGTTTCACACGCACCAATACTTACCCAGGTGCTAGAACCATCTTGCCAATGTTCTTTCTTCCATATAGGGGCATTGTGTTTGAGCGTATCAATAGCATATTGGCAAGCTTCAAACGCCTCACTCCGATGAGGAGAACCCACAGCTACTAAAACGCTGATTTCCCCAACTTGCAAACGTCCAACACGATGAAAAATCGCGACTCGATTCACATCAGACATAGATAAGCGAATATCAGCAGCAATTTGATAAAATATCCGCAACGCCATCGGTTCATAAGCTTGATACTCTAGAGCAATCACAGGTTTACCATCGGTTTGATTGCGAACCATACCACTCATCACAACCACAGCACCATTGGCTGGATCGTCGGATTTGGCATAGATTTCTTCCAGAGATAATGGTGCAAAGGTAATGGCAAAACTATCTTCGGCTCTTGGTTTAACAGCAGAGGTAAGTGTAGTTGTCATAACTGCGTTGATATTATATGGGTTTTTTCTATTGTCTCTGAAGAAAGCATTACTAGTGGTCTGCCAACCCAAAATTGTTAGGTGGAGATTGGGTAAAGGTTAAAGGGACTCATGGTAAGGGATAAAAAACATCAGTCCCTTTCCCCCGCCCCTTATCCCCAGAGGGCAAGGTGGTTTCATACGAAAAAAGAAAAATACATAAGTTTTGATTTCTCGTTTTGTGTCCAGGCTTTTTCCCTCACTTCCATTCCTCTCCCCCACGGGGGGAGAGGCTTTGAAACCCAGCTTTAGTTTTTCTCTGTTTGTATAAAACCACCCTACGCCCCTTATCCCCAGAGGGAACCCCACCTTCCCCTTTTCCCGACTTATGCCAAGAAGTTTCTTATACAACGCAAGAATTATTAAAAACCCTACATGCAGTTATTAGTCATTAATCTGCACAATCTAGACGATCGCAATCATATCTACCTTTAATCTCTTGATTGAAAAAGCTGCCAATTGAGTCAGAGGAATGTAAATCTTCCCAAGTATCCTCATCTACGCCTAAGTACTGATAAACCGCTCCACTTTGAAACTCAACTTGCAAAATCTGTTCGTCAGGATCGTAGCCTACAGCCGCCGCCATTGATGAGCTAACTGGTAACATAGCAATTGGTTCTTCTTCAAAGGGTAGTGCAGTAGTTTCAGCTATAACCTCATTGAGTTCTTGCAATCCTTCGTAAGCTTGTATCGGTGCCGGAATTTCCAAAAACTCTAGTTCGTTGCCTCGGTCGAGCAACAACTGCAAATATCCATCAGAATGAGCGATCGCTACTAAACTGCTCAAGTCTACCTTAGATAGCTTCATTTATTTTCTACTCTCCTATTGGCGTAGTCGGGAGTGGTAAAGTTTTATGCAATATCAAACGCTTTTATAGTACATTTATACTAAATAATTATTTAAGTGTCAAGTTTTTCCTTCTAGGAGAGAATTTTAGGTATGTAGAGACGCTTTAACAAAGCAGCACACAGTGTTTTTCTCTGACATTTGAGGAAATACTTGTGATTAGGCTTAGGTGAATGAGCGTATTTGAGTCACCTAAAAAATTGCATAAATGTTCAACTCGCCTCAGTTAAGTACTTGAAAATTTCAACCATCCTTGTTGTGTCTAGACTCAGTTGAGTCTCTATTGCTGTTTGTATCACCCAATTAGCTCACCCTTTTGGGTGAGTCATATATCAACCGATCAGATGACCTGACTGAAGGAAGTTGAGATTAATAATAAAGAGGACTCTATTACTAAGAAACACCGATCGCATTTTACCTAAATATAACTTATGAAACTTGCTACCTTAATAAATTCTGCACTGATTTTTGCTTCTCTTACTCTTGTACCTGGAATTGCTGGCGCTCAAACAGCTACTACTAACAACAGTGAAACAATAGCTGTTAACTCTAATAATTTATCCACGAACTCGACTTCTGCTAATTACCTCCAGCCTTTGAATCTAGTTAATTTTGCTTATCAAGGAGGTCTGCAACAACACGGTATTCCTAGCGGAGAAGCGCTAGTACTTAAAACTTTGAATAGAAATATTCTTGCGAAAGATTTGGTTAAAGCTGCTGTGAATGCAAATAAATTACCATCACAAGTTTTAAACGATCAAAATTATTTAAGTGCTGTTAATTTAGAACTCAACGTGTTGCCAGATTATGCTGCTGCTGATTAATTTGGTTTTTATTATATCTTTTGAGAAAGCTAAGTTTTTCAGTATGGTATATTTGTATGCTTGTTACTAAGGATAAATAAAAGCCTTTTATACATAGCGATCGCTGTGTATGAAAAGTATATAAGAAAGCTTGATATTGAAAAATAATTTCTCAATTTTGACATAAGTTGCACTTATCCTGTGCTAAAGCCACAGAAAATTGTATAATCGACAGCTTATCGATCAAAAATTTCTATAGAGAATGACAGAAGTAATAAGATCCGGGGGACTAAATAATATTGAGTCCATTGAGTATGAAGAGCGGTGCTTAGAAAAAGCTAGAGAAACAGGCGATCGCAATCGGGAAGTCATTTCTTTGGCAAGTTTGGGCAATGCTTACCAGTCGCTAGGCGAGTACCACCTAGCAATTGAGTTTTATCAACAGTGGTTAGATATAGCTAAAGAAATAGGCGATCGCTTAGAAGAAGCCAAATCTTTATCTGGGTTGGGTAACGCTTACCAATCACTGGGCAAATATCAGCGAGCGATTGAATTTTATCACCAGTGGTTGAGTATTACCAGGAAAATAGGCGATCGCACTGGAGAAGGCATTTGCTTGGGAAGCTTGGGTAATACTTATGAATACCTGGGTAAGTACGAGCAAGCGATAGATTTTTACCAACAATGGTTGAGTATAACCAAGAAAATAGGCGATTGGACTGGGAAATGTATTTGCCTGGGAAGTTTGGGCAACATTTATGAATCGTTGGGATCTTACCAACTAGCAATTGAATTTTACCAACAATGGTTAGGGCTGGCAAAATTCATCAGCGATCGCAATGCTGAAGGCATGGCTTTGAGTGGATTGGGCAGTGCTTATAAGGCTTTAGGAAAGTACCAAAGGGCGTTGGAGTTTTATCAGCATTCATTAAAGATCGGAAGCGATCTTAATGACCCAAATGAAGAAGCAAATGCCTGGTTTAATTTGGGTTTGGTGTTAGAAAAAATCAATCGAGAATCAGAAGCGATGGATGCCTTTTGTAATGCTCGTGAAATTTATCGCGCAATGGGACTTGATGCCAGCCTGCAAGATTGTAACCATGCCATTGAGTTTCTTTCTCAAAATGTTGCAAGCGCACCATCTACTTTCTGGTTGAGGAGATGGTTAAATCATTTGTCGCAGTCGATCAAAACTGGTTCTAAATAAAGAGTGCTGAGTTCCGAGTTAAAAGACCCTTTTTATTCACTCAGGACTCACCAGGATACTTATTGAATACTGCAACTGAGTTATTGCGATCGAAAGAAAGCACAGAAAACGGGTCTTTTCGATTCCCCATTTCCATCCCTGGAGTGCCTACAGGCATTTGAGGAACAGATAAACCAATAACATTTGGCTTTTCTTGAAGCAGACGTTTGATGTCGTCTGCTGGGACGTGTCCTTCAATAACATATCCATTAACAATTGCCGTGTGGCAAGATGACAAGTTATCCGGCACGTTGTAATTTTGTTTGACTGTTTCGATGTCAGGTGTAGAAAAATCTGTGATTTTAAAACCCTGTGTCTTTAAGTGTTCAATCCACCCGCCACAACAGTTACAATCGGGACTGCGATATACAGTGGTATTTAGCACTGTTGATTTTGATGGTGTCTGTTGCTCCTGGATGTGACTACTGCTAAAAACAGCTTGAGCATGACTCATCGGAGCAGTGCTTCCCAAAATGCTCAACACCCCTAATGTTAAAACCACTATTTGCACAATGGCAGGCATCAAGATGGGAAGTAACCATTTTTGCCAGCAATAAATCAATTGTTTGTGTGACATCTGATACTTCTTAAATACAATATTGCTTCCAAAACACTCTGCGTTTAAACGGTTTTTTATTCCCCTTTCCCCTTTACCCTTTCCCCTTTAACCGAACCGTATTGCATCTAACGTCAGGCGAGTTGTTATTACATCTGAGGGACTGGTTTGAGCAAAGACTGCAATCAACCTTTTAAATAAACGTGAGTTCGATGAATCTCTCCCGGACAACCTCCCTCTCCCACAGGGCTACGATGTATACACAAGTCTCAAGTAGTTGATAAATCTCGGTTTTACCCCACCCTAACCCTCCCCGTATGTATTGGGGAGGGAACAAAAATTCCGGTTTCCCCCCTTTATAAGGGGGGATTAAGGGGGGTAATTTGAGTTGTGTGTACACCGTAGGGGTTGGGGGAGAGGTCAAAAAAGGGCTTGTCGAACTCACGTTAAATAATTAGCTCTAAAACTATTATTAGCAAATCTGCTAGCACCTTGAAGTTAGTAACAATATCTTTAATGTGACAACTCTCACCGCTAATTGCAAGCACTCTTAGCGGGATCTGCCAATCGGGGGCATTGAACCTCACGATTGGCAGCCCTCCTATCCCCTATCACCGCCAATTGGAGTACCTTGGAGGTTTAGATGGAACAAATTCAGGCAAATCATAAGTAATTATTATAGGTGGAATAGTTTTTTTTCTACGTAATATACGCTTTATTAAAAAATTTCCAAGATCCTTTAATGGTAGAATGTTATAAAATCATGACATTAAGCAATATTCTATTGGACTTGTTAATTTAGCGTTAATAGGTCTATGTAAATGTTGCTCTTAATGTCTTGAATAGATAATCTAGTCGATGCCTTATTTACAATCTGGAAAGTACTACTGTGTGCATTGTTATCTTTAATGTATAAACCGATTGAAGATACTATTTTTGCTAACAAACTTGAGATAGATGTGTTTGTTTATTTCGGTATTGATAACTAGCTACAGTATAATTTCACCACTGATATTTTCTAAGTTGATGCTTATTTATTATTGTGGAGTTTATGAAAGAAAATTTCCCAAAAAAGCGAACTAATTATGCTTATTTAAGATTATTTAATTACAAAAATCTTCACTTGAAATTGAATAATTACTGGTTTAAGATAAGTGGAACCTGGCGGTCATGTCCTCTAACCTGTCCTATAGATAAACCTCATCACAAACATATTTTTTGGAGTTGGCTTGGTAGTTTCTTAGCAATCGCAGCAACGGCTTACCTGTCTGCGAAAACACATTCTCCTCTGCTTATGGCTCCGTTTGGTGCTACCAGTGTATTGATATTTGGCGTACCAGACAGTCCTTTGGCTCAACCCCGTAATGTGATTGGTGGTAATCTCGTAGCTGCCTTAGTCAGCCTAATTATTTTACATCTTTTCGGTTCATCACCTTGGACAATGGGAATGGCTGTTGCTACTGCCATTGGGATGATGCAGCTGACTGGAACTCTACACCCACCTTCAGGAGCAGTTGCCTTAGTCGTGATGATGACAAAAGCTCCTTGGCAATTTCTATTAACACCTGCTTTACAAGGTTCTATTATTTTGGTGCTTTGTGCTGTGGTTTTTAATAATCTGGCACAAGAGAGGACTTATCCCAAGCACTGGCTGTAAGAAAACCTTAATCGAACCGTATTGATTTCTATTCTGGTTTTTTGTGCCAATGCCCATCATCGCCTTTTTCGTAGTCGCGTTTTACCGCACTCCAAGCGACTCGAAAGGCACGTTCTTCTCCACCATATTGTTCTTGAGCGCTGTTAAATGCAGCCCGGAAAATTTCTTGGGCGTGTTTGGGTAAGTTTTCTTTGACTGCATCTGGTAAGTCTGTAATTTGTTTGTAAGGCATAAATTTTATTTCCCCAGTCTCATAGTTGTCCTTTGCTTTAGGGTGGAAAACCATGTTTGCTTCTGCCTTCATCAGTATCAAACTTTAGAAGTTTTGAAGAGTTTAAAACCTTTATCAGCAGCATATTGGTGACAGCGATCGCACGCAAACCGCTTGCATTAGTTAAAACCCAGCCGCAGGCGGGCGATCGCTGAATTTTTAGGCAGTGCTTTCAGTCACTCAATACCCCCAACAATTGCCACAATTTCGTCCAATAATTACAAGTCTTAAATAATTCGTCATTGAATTCTTAACTACGAATTACGAATTACGAATTATTAATTAAAGACGTGATGTTGTCAAAAAAATAATTGTTTGGGGCTTGAAACTCGATACACTATCCCAATAATTAACCTGGTTAATATTTACCTTCAGCAAAGCAATACCAGGTTCGTCTAGTCCTTTAGGAAACCAGGTTTGAAGTTCCGGCTTCCATAGCTCTCGCATTTTGTTGCGCTCTTTTACAAGTTGTGCTGTACCTGAGATCGAAACGTATCGCTGCTGTTCGGGTGAAGAGAAACTAATATTTACTTGCTCGTGGTGTTCAATTTCAGTCACCTTATGGGAATCAGAATAAGTAAAGAACCAGAGTATGCTATCAGAGTTAATCTCACCACTCTTTGACATCGGGTAACTATGCAAGCTGCCATCATCATCGACTGTAGTAAACATACCATAATCAATATCTTTGATGAGTTCACGCAGTTTTTGAATCTGTTGCTTGCGGTCAGTAGAAGTTGCCATTGTTTGTACTTTTTTCTTTATTTATCTATTAGTTGTCTAGGCTGCAATTTTTAATTGCAAGCAGATTTAATTTTGATAATGTTATTTTTTAGTATTAACCTTTTTAGTTTAAATTGCGTGAGCCTAAAGGTGTAATTATAATAAAAGTAGCTTTTTTAGTTATATCTATAGAGATATTTGTTGAGAGTGACTATTCTATGCATAGACAATTTTTAGGTATAGTCAGGTTAGTTTTGTACTTATTTCTTTAGACATAAATTTGATAAATTTTGTACTAAATTCAAAGTGCCTCTGTAACTTTAGGCGATCGAGTCATAAATTAGCAGACATATAGGAATCCGGTTTGATTTGGAGAATTTACTTGCATGGGTAAGGAATAGGAAACAAGGCATAGATCCGTTTGAAAAAGTCAAATGCCATTTGGCTTGTGGAAAACACTGAAATGAGTAACTAAACTGGTGTTTGAGAAAGCATTTAAGCCTTTTGCTTGCGGAAAATACCAAAATGAGAAAGCATTTAAGCCTTTTGCTTGCGGAAAACACCAAAATGAGAAAGCATTTAAGCCTTTTGAGAAAGCATTTAGGCATTTTGCTTGCTGAAAATACCAAAATGAGAAAGCATTCAAGTGTTTTGAGAAAGCATTTAAGCCTTTTGAGAAAGCATTTCAGTATTTTGAGAAAGTATTTTAGTATTTTGATAAAGCAATTAGGCTTTTTGATAAAGCAACCAGTAAATATACCTAAAGATTAAAAATCACGGCTGTACATAGCTTGTTTCCGGTTCGCCCTTCGCGTCCCATAGAGAAGAGTACACCGACGCTTAGATATTCTGCAACTGTAAAATTTAATCGGATGACACAGCAATAGCGATCGCATCTCGTGACAATCGTTATTATTACATTTGCGATCGCTACTGATGACTTGTTATTTACTTATTAAAGTATTAAAATTTACGCAGACAAGTATTCTTACTCTAGTAGGTTAAATTTATACCTTCTGAATGAGCCTCTTCAACCCATAGTAGGAGTATCACTTTCTATTGAGCGTCTACTATAAACAACTAGGAAATAAAATTGCAGTATATTTTGCCTTTTAAATTATGGACTGGAAGTACAGGTGGAAAAATGGTTATCGGCCAAGCCGAGACGAAGCAGCAAAAAATCCTCATTTGTTAGATGAGAGCCAGTTCGAGAACGAACAAGACCGAAAGCTGGCTGAAGAAACTGCAAGGAAGCATTTGGGCGTACCTGCACCAACTTTAGACGAAGACCAATCAATACTACCTCATGCAGCTTCGCCTAATAACAAAGTTTAACCCTAAGACATAGGCATTTTGTGCTTATGTCTGCTCCATACCATTATCAAGTTTAAAAAAATGCAGATTTCGCAACTTCTCAATCAATTAAATAATAAGAAATTTACTAAGTTACTCACACAGACAGTAGCTTTAGGTGTAGGTGCTATTGTTCTATTCTCAACTACTAATGCTAATGCTGCCGAGCAAGTTGTTTTAAAGTATGGTACTTTTCAGGGGCAAGTATCTGTTGAAGAATTAAGTCAGTTTACAGAAACTGGCAAGACTACCCCAACATTAAGAGCTTATTTAGAAGCGGCGCAACAAGACCCCGCAGTAGCTCGTAAGGCATTGAAAGCCCCAATAAAAGCTGATGCTGCTTTTTTAAATAGCTTACTAGCTAGTTGGGCAGGGCCAATTTTAGTTAACCAAATTGGTGAGGTAGTTCATCCTCCCGCAGGACAATTAGACCAGCAAGCATTGCGAAGCGCTTTAAGTACATCTATTCAACAAAATGGTGAAGTGACATTACTTGGAGCCATTCAGAATTATCCAAATACTTCTGTTGAACTTGAAGGAGATCGTCTTATTTCTGTTTATGAACGTCTAAGCAATCTTGCAGAACTCTTATAGGGTAACTTAGAGACAATGCAGTTGCGATCTAATAATTAGACCTCTTGGCATTTGTACCTTTTGTACTCTTGTAGGGAAAGGTGGAAAGGTTAAAGGGGAATGTTAATTCTATCCCTTTCCCCTTTACCCCTTACCCTTTACCCAACTTCTGCAAGAAGTCGATTGATTTAGTATCTCAATAGTCGTAAATTTTAGTCACGATCGCAATGAAGTTAATACTGATGAGTCTGTCTTAGGGTTCATACTGTGTTAATTAAAAATTCCCTAACCTAAATGTAGAGTTTAGTCTAAAAATAGGAAAGGGATTTTTATGACAACCGATGTTTCTAAAAATACTAACAAAAATGTGAATGGGTCACTGATAACAGGTGTTCTGTTGAGTATTTTAGGGGTTATTGCGATCGCAGCACCTAATTTCACCACCTTATTCGCCGAAACTTGGATTGCAGCGATTTTGATTTTTGCCGGATTTACAAAACTAGTTTATGCCACTCAAACCCGCCACCAAGGAGGTTTTATTTGGAAACTTCTATTGAGCGGGCTTTATATTGCAACAGGCATTATGCTGTTTGTTTATCCTTTTACAGGTGTACTCACACTAACTCTGTTGCTTGGTAGCTTTTTACTGGCTGAAGGTACATTCGAGTTAATTCTGGCATTCCGGTTACGTCCGCAAGAAAACTGGACGTGGGTACTAGGTGATGGGATTATTACGCTGGTCTTAGGCGCAATGATTTGGTTCCAATGGCCCTTCAACGCACCTTGGCTTCTGGGTACACTAGTTGGTGTCAGCATTATTTTCACTGGCATTTCACGCGTAATGCTGGCGTTGAATGCGCGTTCTACCTCAAATCCTACTAATGAAGCTGCAAATCCTACTTAGTAGATAGGAGTGGGGGAGCAGAGGAGACAAGGGGACAAGGGGACAAGGGGACAAGGGGACAAGGGGACAAGGGGACAAGGGGACAACCCGGAATTATTGAACAAGTCTCTCCCTTATCTACCCCCTCTTCCTTGTCTACCTTGTCTCTTCTCCATACCCAATGCCCAATACCCCATTCCCAAACTTAAGTAGTCAAAGTTTACAAGACGAAATTGCAGCAGCGATGCCTACGGCTGGCTATGCCTACGCCAACAAAATTGCTAAATTAACAAAGGAAATCAAAATCAAGGCCAGCTAGCTGCAATTAACAATGGTATCTATTGCTACTCCATTCTCGGATATTCAAAACCATTGGGCACGCTCATTTATTACAGCCTTAGCCCAACGCGGTATTGTCAGTGGGTTGCCTAATGGCACTTATCGCCCCGATAATTCACTTACCCGTGCTGAATTTGCCGCTATTATCGCTAACGCATTTGGGACAGTTTCCAAGAAGCGGCAGTATGTTTCCTTTGTTGATGTACCCACGAATTATTGGGCAGCAGCAGCCATCAAAACAGCTTACGAAAAAGCATTTATTAGCGGATTCCCTGATAAAACTTTCCGTTCTGCTAACCGAATTACTAGGGTAGAAGTCTTAGTTTCCTTGGTAGCAGGCTTAGAAATTGCTACCAAGGTTAAACCTGACCTGCTCTCAAAACTCTCACAGATTTATCAGGATTCTGTACAAATTCCTGAATATGGTAGAAATCATGTAGCTATTGCCACCAGCGCTGGATTGGTGGTTAGTTTCCCAAATATTAAATTACTCAATCCTAATCTCGCTGCTACTCGTGCAGATGTGGCAGTGATTATTTATCAAGCCTTGGTGTATTTAGGTCAGGCAGAAAAAATTGCTTCTAGTTACTTAGTACAGCCGCCAACTCCAACTCCAACTCCAACTCCAACTCCAACTCCAACTCCAACTCCAACTCCAACGCCAATTCCGATACCAACACCAATTCCAACTCCAACTCCAATTCCAACGCCAATTCCGATACCAACACCAATTCCAACTCCAACTCCAACGCCCACACCTATCGGCAGCGTTAGGGTAAATCATAGCCGGGAATTCCGGGGAGCATGGGTAGTATCTGTGTGGAATGGTGATTGGCCTTCCAAACCGGGACTTACTGTTGCTCAACAAAAAGCAGAACTTACGGAGATTATTACTAAATTACAAGCGCTAAACTTCAATGCTCTGATTTTCCAGGTGCGACCGGAGGGAGACGCTTTGTATGAATCTCGATTAGAGCCTTGGAGTGCTTGGATTACAGGAACTCAGGGGAAAGCACCAGAACCATTTTACGATCCTTTAGCGTTTGCGATCGCAGAATGTCACAAGCACAATATTGAACTCCATGCTTGGTTTAACCCCTACCGTGCTAGCACTTCCACCGACCCAGCTAAAACGGTCCGTCCCCACATCGCAGCTACCAATCCAGAAAGCGTTTATTTGTGGAAAACACAACGCTGGATGGACCCAGGACTAAAAATAGTTCAGGATAGAGCGTATAACGTAATTCTTGATGTAGTGAAGCGCTACGATGTTGATGGCATTCACTTAGATGATTACTTCTATCCATATCCCATTGAGGGACAAGCTTTCCCCGATAATAAAACCTACGCTGCATATAAAGCAGCTGGTGGTACACTCAGCCTTGGTGACTGGCGACGAGACAATGTTAACAAAATGGTACAGCGCCTCTGGCAAGGGATTAAAACAGCCAAACCTGACGTAAAATTTGGTATTAGTCCTTTTGGGATTTATCGCCCCGGACAACCCGCTGGTATTACCGGATTGGATGCTTACAACGTGCTGTATGCTGACTCCAAAAAATGGTTAGAAGAAGGCTGGATTGATTATATCGCTCCTCAACTTTACTGGCGCACAGACCAACCACAACAAAGTTATCCAGCGTTGCTACAGTGGTGGACACAGGTAAACACAAAGCAAAGACACGTTTATGCTGGTAACAATTTGACAGAACCAAGCAACAAGAGTCGCGAGAGTGATGAGATTGAAAAGCAGGTAAAAATTAGTCGTAGCCAAGCTGGACGATTGTCACTGGGGAATATCTTCTTTAATCTCAGTGTTTTGACAGAAAATAGTCAGGGCATTGCTGATAAATTCCAAAGTCTGCTGTATAACAAACCTGCCTTACCACCGACTTTGCCTTGGCAAGATACAACACCACCATCTCCACCCATTGGACTACAAGTCAATAACCGCAAACTGAGTTGGCAGCCTGGAGATAATCAGCCAGTTCGTTCCTGGACACTTTATCGGCTGAGTGGCGATACTTGGACAATTCAACGAATTTTATCTGCTGGTACAACATTCGCTACCGTCCAACAAGCCGGAACTTATGCCGTGTGTGCAGTAGATAGATTAGCTAACGAGAGTTTGGGAACAGTTATTACAGTTAGTTGAACAAAAGTGCTGCCAGATTCGCGATAACTTTATATATATGGATACAACTGACGAATAAAAGTCAGACTCCTCAAGATAAAACTAGTCTGATAATAGTGTAACTGCGGCATTAAAACCATCATCACCCGCTCAAACACTGATGCTAAAAATTTTTTGAATAAATAGCTTGCTACCCTTACGCTATCCGTTAGTTGCACAAAATTCATTCTGAATATTGGCTCCTGACTCCTGAATTCCATTTCGATAATTAACTCTTATAAGTAAAAATCTGTTTTTAACCTTTTCATAACTTAAGATTAACCAAAATTTATCCGGTATCAGCTCTAGAATTTCTGAAGTAAACATTGTACAAAAAAGCTAGGACGTACAGGATGGAAATTACATGAGTCGCAAAACCAGTAAAGTGTTTATACAGTCTGGGGTAATTCCTTACAGAGTGAACAATGGTAAAGTTGAAATCTTGCTAATTACAACTCGTGACTTTCAACACTGGGTGATTCCCAAAGGAGATATTCCTAATGGTATGAGTCCACCTGATTCCGCAGCCAAAGAGGCGTGGGAAGAAGCAGGGATAATTGGGCAAATAGATGCAAATGAACTGGGAACTTACAAGTACCGCAAACAAGGCAAAATTTATTGCGTCAAGATGTATTTATTATCAGTTGATATGCTGAGTGAAGATTATCCAGAAGCAACTAAAAGAAAACGACAGTGGGTAGAAGTGAATAAAGCTATTAGGCGGATTAAGTTTAATTCACTCAAACGAATCCTTAAAGGTTTTTTCCAGGTCGAATCTCAATTTTGTTCATTACGATGTTAAGTAACAACCACAATAAATTAAACTATATTATACAATATAAAATTAATTAAAGGTTTGGAGCCGTTGACCACAAACCTTTGTTTATTCACACCGACTTACTTAAATCCATAGCAAAGCTATCCAAGTTTTTATACCGACAATTCCATCAGCTTGCAATTTTTTAGATGTTTGAAAACTAACAATTGCATTCTTAACTGACTCAGAAAAACGCCCATCGATGGCATCAGTATATAATCCAATATCTTTTAATTGCTGTTGTAATTGTTTTACTCTTAGCCCAAAATCTCCTAGCTGCAATCCATTAAATCTATTCAAATCGGCTCGACCACTAACACCAGTTACACCAGATATATCACCTTCATATTGATGGATTAAGTATTGTCCTTGCCAAGCACCAGGAATAGTTGGGTTCCTAGTTCCGTAGTGGGCAATCCATAATGGATAACTAGCAAAATCAGATGGATTACCAAGTTGTTCCCAAAAACTGGGGAAGGTATAAATAATTGGTTTGATTGGTTTTTTTGTTTGTTGCAAAAGGGCTTTTTCCACCTCTGCTAACCACAACTTCGCTCCATTAATTACAGCTTGGCTACTTCCTTTGTCAGTTACTTCTACATCCAGAACTGGTGGTAAGTCTCCCGCTTCTAATTTGCCCAGCGTTTTTAAGAATTCTTTTGCTTGCTGAACCGGGTCAGATGTATGAGGGTGAAAGAAATGATAAGCACCCCGAATCAGACCAACAGCTTTCATGGTCTGCCAGTGATGAGCAAAAGCAGAATCTTTAATGCTAACTCCTTCTGTGGCTTTGACAAACGCAAAAGTTTTACCAGAGTTTTTTACTGCCGTCCAATCTACTCTGCCATCTTGATCGGCAACATCAATTCCTTCCATAAAATTTTTTAACCTTTTTGATTAGTACAATCCTGAACTTATCAGAGGCTTTGATTAAATTTATGCTTTTTCTGGGTATTTGAGTAAATTACAGAAATTTACTAAGGTTGAGTGTTAACGGCTCGTACTGGAGTCACTCTAACTTTGCCTGTACAAGGTTTGATTTGTTCTGTAAGGGTAAAGTGCTCGTAAGCATTTGGAGGTGTGATTTGAATTTTACTAGACATTGGGCAATTTTGATCTGGGGAACTAATGTGGTTGTAAGCTATTTGAAATGAGGCTTGTTTCCCAGGAGCTAGAGTTACTTGTTGTCGAGGTTGCTTACTCGAAAAGTAAGTATCCTTGGAGCGAATAATTTTAATCCCCTGTAAAGGTTGGTCTTTTGCATCCAGTAGTCCCAATCCCGGATAACCGTTGAGGGTGCAAGGAGATGAACCGTTATTAGTGAAGGCGTAAGTAAGTGCAACATTCCCAACGCCAGCATCTTCGGAAATTCGGCGCACTGACAATTGGCTAGTTTCACAGCGCGTCGGATTCGTGGCAATAGTTGCTTCAGGGGTAGAATGCTCTATAGGTTTTGCAGTCGGTGTAGGTGTTGAAGTCAACACAGCTTCTTTCGTCGGCTGTTCAGTGCTTGCTGGCAAGGCTTGCGGCTGTTTTGTAACAGAGGAAGAACCGACACAGCCAGTTGTCATTGCAGTTAGGAGCAACAACATACTGCTTTCCACAATTAAAATTCGCATATCTTCTTTTTTTGTAGTGAACTACTTACACTGATGCTTCATATACAGTATAAGTTTCCAAAGTTACAAGAGTTAGTGTTGCTGTGCATATACCATCTTTTAATAACGTTATTAGTATCCCTGTCATTATATGTATTGAAAGATGCAAGAAGTAAATTATGAAAGATGAAAGAAACTTTATCGAGCGTAGAAAGTTGCTTAAGAGATATGCGGCTGGCGAGAGAAATTTTGCTGGGATTAGAATCAGTTCGTCCGGGCTGGATGGAGAAGATTTGCGGGAAATTGACTTGAGCGGAGCCGATTTGATAGGTGCTGATTTGAGTGGCTCCAACCTGAGCCATGCCAACTTGAGTGGAGCCAAAATGCTTTGTGTTAACCTCACTAATGCCAATCTCAGTTATGCCAATTTGCGAGGAGTTGACTTGAGTGGTGCTGATTGTATTGGGACTGACTTCTCCAATGCCAATCTTATTGATGCTATCTTGACTGCTGCTGTATTTGATGGGGCTAACCTCTACAGGGCAGCGATTGGTGGTACTGCCAAATTCATAAAAACTGATTTCAGAGGAGCCAAAAATTTCCCTCCTCTGGGAGAAGGTGTTTTGGTGTATCAAACCTTTAGAGAAGATGGAAGTTTCTTCAAAGGGCCTGATTGGATTGAGTGAGGTACAAGAACCCCACCCCCAACCCCCTCCCCGCAAGCGAGGAGGGGGCTATGATGTACTTTATATGATTGGGAAACGCTATAGAAATCTAAATATTCAACCGAATTTGATATTATCTGTTGCTTCAATCAAAGCACTGCAAATTCCTGGTTCACTCATCGAATGTCCGGCATCAGGAACCACTATAAATTCGGCTTCCGGCCAAGCGCGATGTAATTCCCAAGCTGATATCATTGGGCAGACTACATCATAGCGTCCCTGAACAATTACAGCCGGAATATGGCGGATGCGGTCTACATTTAAGAGTAATTGATCTTCTGTTTCCAAAAATCCCTTATTCATAAAGTAATGGCATTCAATCCGAGCAAAAGCTGAAGCAAATTCACTCTCACCAAACTTTTGCATCAGTTCTGGATCGAAGAAAAGTCTACTGGTACTAGCTTCCCAAATTGACCAAGCACGCGCTGCTGTTAATTGAATTTCTAAATCTGGATTGGTCAAGCGTTTGTAATATGCTGCGATTAAATCGTCACGTTCATCTATGGGAATTGGTTTGAGATATTCTTCCCAAGCATCAGGAAAAATATAACTAGCACCCTCTTGATAAAACCAGCGCAACTCTTTTTGTCTCAGCATGAAGATGCCACGCAGAATTAATCCTGTGCATCGAGAGGGATGGGTTTGACTGTAAGCTAGTGATAAAGTGCTACCCCAACTACCACCGAAAACCGCCCACTTATCTATACCTAAATGTTGGCGCAGTTTTTCGATATCACTAACTAAATCCCAAGTGGTGTTTTCTCGTAATTCGGCATGGGGCGTACTTTGACCACAACCGCGCTGATCAAACATCACTAACCGCCATTTTTCTGGGTGGAAATATTGCCGATAAAAAGCTGGACATCCGCCACCAGGGCCCCCATGCAGCAAAACGATGGGTTGACCTTGGGGGTTTCCTGACTCTTCAAAATGGATAGTATGAAGGTCGGAAACTTGTAAACTACCTTCTAAGTAAGGCTCGATCGCTGGGTAAAGTTGTCGCATCTTGGATATTTTATCAGTAATGTTGTGATGGCGATCGCTATGTCTTGGTGAAACAACTCCCCTTCTCCCAAAATTGAGATAAGAGGGATTTACGTCAGAGGTTTAATTTTTTTACCTTGGAACTGGTACTTGATTAATTACCGACGCAATTACCGCATCCATTTGTAAACCATCCAGCATCGCTTCTGGTTTTAAGATGAGACGATGACGTAGCAACGGTGATGCAACTGCTTTTACATGATCTGGCGTTACAAAATCCCTTCCCGCTAACCACGCTAATGCTTGAGATGTCTGCAACCAAGCACCGGTAGCGCGGGGTGATGCACCCAAAGTTAAATCGGGATATTGACGCGATGTTCTCACCAACGCCAACAAATAATCAACGATCGCTTCTGATACTTTAACTTCTTTGACTGCTTGTCGTGCTTGCAAAATGTCGGCTACTGTTGCGATTGGTTTCAAACGGCTAATATCTAAACGTCGTGCTGCAAAACCCGCCTGACGATTGAGTAACATTTGCTTTTCAGCAGCTTGATCGGGGTAATCTACCATCAGCTTAAATAAAAATCTGTCTAACTGTGCTTCTGGTAAAGGATAAGTACCCTCAAATTCTAGTGGATTTTGTGTCGCAATTACCCAAAATAAATCTGGTAAAGGCAAACTTTCACCATCCAGTGTTACCTGCATCTCTTCCATTGCTTCTAGCAGCGCCGCTTGTGTCTTGGGCGGAGTACGGTTGATTTCGTCTGCTAGCAATACTTCAGTAAATATTGGCCCTTTTTTCAAAGTGAAATTGCGGCTATTCAAGTCAAAAATATTAGTACCAGTAATATCTGAAGGTAAAACATCTGGTGTTAATTGAATCCGGCGAAACTCCCCTTGAATTAACTGCGCCAACACTTTTACGAGTAGAGTTTTCCCAGTTCCCGGTACTCCTTCTAAAATTACGTGCCCACCCGCTAGCAGTGCTACTAAGAGTTGCTGTATTAAGCTAGATTGTCCAACAATTACTTGATTAAGACCTTGACCAAGACGAATTAAAATAGGATGTGTTTCACTCATATTTTTTATTGATAAATAACCAACGCAGAGTACAATTCCAAAAAAATAATTACGAATTCCGAATTACGAATTACGAACTTGTGCTGAGCGTAGCCGAAGTATTACGAATTTCCCTAATGCTTCGCCATTTTCCCAACCAGCTTAACAGTTCTCGTTCGCTGATGGGTTGTTTGCGAGATTGTAGCTTTAAAACTGCATCTAGTTCGGCTGCACTTGCACCTGTTTTTTCCATCCAGAAATCGATCAAGGCTTGACGTTCTAATAGTACTTGCCCTAATCCCAAGACTTTTTGGAGTTCTAGTTGTTCTTGTTTACCCACCATTTCAACAACAAAGTCGGTGGTATCAGCTTTCTGCAACACTCCGGCTAAAGCTTGGATGTATGCTTCGCTATTATCTACAAGTGGTGTATCTAAAGCTACTGGCTTACCAAAGCGGCGATTCTGCGCCCAAACTAGCACTAATAGCAGGATACCTACTTGTATCAAGATTGGAAGTAAAGGAGTTTTGGCAAAAAAGCTAGATAAATCTCCTTCGCTTTCTTTCTTCCTGATATCGGCATCTTTATAGCCGTGGATGTATTCATCGACAAAGACTGTGTTACTTTTTTCAGTAACTAAACTAGCTAAATACTTGAAATTACTTAAATAATCTTGGTAGGCGTTGGCAGCTAAATAAGGAGTGGTAGAAAAAATCACCTTTCCTTTTTTGTAATTTTCTTTCCAGACAACAGCACCAAAGCGATCGCCTAAATTAACTTGCTTAGAGTTAGCTTTTTTATATCGTCTACGTGTATCAATTTTAATATCACCTTCAGGAGATTTTTGCATAGTGCTAAACTCCGCTTCTGTAACCCGCGCCTTTGCACCCAAAATTACCAAAGTATTCCCTTTTTCTACCCATTCCCGCTCTTGACTATCTAGTGTGGTTTCTCTGGGATAGCCGCCTACTTGTAGCAAAGTAATTGGGCTGTTCTCTGGCTGAATATCACTAAAAGGCTTTTGCCAACGCTTGATAGAAATTCCCTGTTGTTGCATAAAAGCGTACCAAGCACCATAGCCATCAGAGTTACGGTTATAGGTAGAGCCAGCGTTAATTTTAGTATTATTGGGAGCCGCGAACAAACTAAGTAAAACGATCGCAGCGAGTGCGATCGCTCCCATCCAAGCAAGGCGATTTGGACGTTTCATTTTCGACTTTCATAGTCTTTAAATATCACTGTTAATACTTACTTATTTTTCAGGCAAAGTCAAAAATATAATTAACTTTATCAATACCTTGTCCTTTAGGACACGCTACGCGAACACCAATTTACGCGGATCGGCTAAGTTGAATCGAGACAATCACCAAGATTTCTCTTTCATTCCTTCCAACGGGTTATGTTCATATCCGTGTCGATATTAGTTGATGTGGAGTGCTTATATTAACTAAACCAAATGAGCTTTATCTAAATCAAGTATCAAATTAGACATATTTGCCGAGGCTGTTTAATTTAAAAAAAAGCGAAGCTTGGGAGTTAAGCGATCGCATCGCATATTTACATAGCAAGAAAAATAGCGATCGTAATTGGGGCGTCTACCAACGCTTGATTTCGCTTGTAATTCTGAATCTAGAGGTTTAACTGGAGTTTAGACTAAGCCATGCAAAATGACCCAGCAAGGCTGAGTTAATCAGA
>NZ_JAVRCC020000030.1:0-97853 GCF_034530975.2 Nostoc sp. DedQUE07
AACTTCGGTTGCAGTTTTTCCCTGTATTTTAATCCCCAATTCTACATCAGTTAACGTGGTCGCAACATTGACCTCTCCTTGACCAGTAACTTCTAATATCTGAGGAGTTTTTGCAGCAGTGCTACCAATGAAGGAATCGGCGATCGCAATACCCAAATTTCTCACACCTATGAGATTATCTGTGTTAGCCATCTTATTCTCCTTGCTTAAATGATGTTTGATACCTGTTGATGTTTTAATCTTAAAGGATGTCTAAAAAGTAAACCGCGTTTATCACCAATACATACTGGATAAAAAACGCTCTCGCATTCGCCAGCCAAAATGCGATCGTTTAACAACTCTAGGGTTGTCACAAAACCCCATTCCACCAAGAAAGAGCAATCCTGTACTGCTGCGCTGCTGATTTAGGTATTGGATTGACATCGGTCTACTGGTAATCAAACAGCAGATGGTAGACCATCAATGCCAAAATACTGAATCTAAATGATGGGAAAATAAAAATGAGCAATACCCACCCAAACTTGCTGGGCTATTTACCCAAGACAGATAAACAACAAATTTTATCAGTCAAAATTTATGACTTCCAACGTTCCCTCTCCAACTCGAAAGCGACCCACTCAAGCAACAAAAGCCAAAATTTTCCACTGGTGTAACATCATTAGTCTATTTATCATGCTCACCAGTGGACTACAAATTTACAACGCTAACCCTGTTTTTGGTGGACGCGCAGGTTTGCACATTCCTTGGATATTTACTTTAGGAGGTTGGCTGGCAGGAGGTAGACACTGGCATTTTGCAGCAATGTGGCTATTCTCGCTGAATCTGTTGTGGTATGGAATTTACATTTTAATTACCCGACGCTGGCGACATCGCTTTGTCGGTGCTAATGACTTGAAAGCATTACAAAAAACTCAAAATTCTCAACGCCTAATTTATGCTTGGCATCGGATTGCTTATACAGCAATTATTCCTATTTTGCTGCTGGCATTATTTACAGGGATAGGAATGTATAAACCTGCTCAATTTCCCTGGATTGTGGATTGCTTTGGCGATTGGCAAGCATTGCGAATTGTTCACTTTGCCTCAGTGCCGATGGTTATCTTATTTGTAGTAATTCACTATCAATTAGGGAAAAAAGCTGGAGGGACTCAACTAACAGAATCAATGTTTTCGTAAACAAACTTGGTCATGGAGATAAATAAACGAGAGGATAAATGACCAATGACTAATGACCAATGACCAATAACTATTTAAAAAAAATGAACTTTTTTGATAAATTGAATAGAAATATCTTACAAAATCAAAGCTTACTATTTGTAGGACTCGATCCAAATCCAGAGATGATGCCTGGGCGTTATGAATCTGAAGAACTCATCACTGGTTTGGAAAAGTGGTTACAGTTTATTATTGCAGAAACTTCTGATTATGTTTGTGCTTATAAACCGACACTCGGCTTTTACGAAGCTTTAGGTATTCCTGGTTTAGAACTACTGTACAAAACTTTAGCAGCGATTCCAGCCCATATTCCAGTGATTTTAGATGCCAAACACAGTGACTTAAATACTAGTAGCATCTTTGCCCAGACTGTGTTTACACAATGGCAAGTGGACGCAATCACTCTCAGTCCTTATACAGGACAAGATCACATAGCACCTTTTTTAGTCTATCCTGATAAAGCAGTATTTATTTTATGCTGTACTTCTAATCCAGGTGCAGAAGCTCTACAGCAATATCCGACAAACGAATCACCCCTTTATTTACAGGTAGTAAAAGAATCCAAAACCTGGGGTACTCCAGAACAATTGGGTTTGGAAGTGGGAACTACAAATCCTGAAGTTTTAGCACTTATTCGAGCAGTTGCACCTGAACGAATCATTATGGCGCGTAGCATCTGGGCGGAGGGACAAAACCTGAAACAAATTTTAGAAGCTGGCTTGAATAGTAATGGTGATGGTTTACTGATTCCTATTCCTCAAGATATGTTGGTAAATATCGAATTATCAAAAGAACTCCAGTCACTACGTGCAGAAATTAATCAAATCAAAACTGAAATTATTTCCGAAAATTCTACTTGTTCTGTGTGGTTTCCTGATGTTTGTTTTCTAAATCAGCACCCCCACCAAGATTTGATTTTACAACTTTATGATATTGACTGCATTATGTTTGGCAGCTTTGTCCAAGCATCAGGAGCGATATTTCCTTATTACATCGACTTACGCAAAATTATTTCCAATCCCCAAGTTTTTAATCAAGTTCTCACAGCTTATGAGGATATTTTGAAGAATCTAAATTTTGATAGATTAGCAGGTATTCCCTATGGTTCATTACCGACTGCGACTGGTTTAGCTTTGCGCCTTCATTGTCCAATGATTTTCCCGCGTAAAGAGGTGAAAGCACACGGAACTCGGAGAGTAATTGAGGGTAACTTTCATGCTGGTGAAACAGTTGTAGTGGTTGACGATATTCTCATTAGCGGCAAAAGTGTTATGGAAGGGGCAGGAAAGTTGGAATCAGCTGGATTAAAGGTTAATGATATTGTGGTATTTATCGACCACGAACAAGGAGTGAAAGATAGGTTACAGCAAAATGGTTATCGTAGCTATGCGGTTTTAACTATTTCGGAAATTACTAATACTCTGTATCAAGCAGGGCGAATAAATGAGGAGCAATTTTTAGCTTTTGCTGAAAGTTAATCATTGGAATAATGGGAAGTGGAGCGTCGGGAAAGGTTTTTCTTGTCTACTTCCTCTTGAGCAAATTTAATTACTCGGTTAAATCTCGTAAATAGAATAATTTTCACTTTGAAATTAATTATGAATTTTCCCCTGAACCAATTACTTAGATGGTTAATTTTTACGCTGTTATTTCCTCTAGTATTCCTCAATGGTTGGCTAGCATTTTTGCTGATTAAAAACTTTCAACCTGTTGTCACAATTCTTGTATTGGCTACCTTGCTTGCATTTATTTTAAACTATCCTGTTTCGATTCTCCAACAACGGAGAGTTAAACGCAGCTATGCAGTAGCATTAGTTTTTATATTAGCATTGGTAATTGTTGTGGCTTTGGGTATCACTTTAGTACCCATTGTTTTAGAGCAATTCAATGAAATGGTTAAAGTCTTTCCCCAATGGATTGATTCTAGCGAAGAAAAACTTCAGATTCTCAATAATTGGTTTTTTAAACATAAATTAAATGTAAATTTAAGTCAGCTATTAGCACAAGTAACTGACCAATTACCTAATGAAATAGAGTTTATTTCAGATAAACTTTTAAGTATTATCATAGATACAATTGATAGTGTTTCTGAGGCGTTAATCACAGTAGTGCTAACTTTTTACTTGTTGTTAGATGGGCCAAGAATTTGGGAGGCGATATTTAAGAAGTTACCTGGAAATATTGCCCAGCAGATAAGCCAGTCTATTCAGCAAAACTTCCAAAATTACTTAATTGGTCAGGTAAGTTTGGCTTTGTTGATGGGTGTTTCTATAACATTATTGTTTTTAGCTTTTCAAGTCCAGTTTGGTTTACTCTTTGGTTTGGGAGTTGGACTTTTGAGCTTAATTCCCTTTGGTGATGTCGTCAGTCTGGTTTTAATAACTTTAATAATAGCGTCACATGACTTTTGGCTAGCAGCTAAAGTTTTTGCGGTAGCTGTTGTTATCGATCAGTTAATCGATCAGGCGATCGCACCCCGTCTTTTAGGCAAATTTACTGGTATTAGACCAATATGGGTATTAATTGCTTTGCTTGTAGGAACCAATGTTGGCGGAGTCTTGGGTTTACTAGTTGCAGTACCTGTAGCTGGTTTTATCAAAGATGTAGCAGATGGTTTTTCTAAATCTGCTAATTCTGATAACCTGGGTGAGGGTGAAGCAGGATCGGAATTGTTGATAGAAAAATCAATATCGCAATGAGTTTTGGATAAAAATTGCCATCTCTACTGTTAACGGTAAGTAGCAACGGTGTCATTTAGGTCGTAATTCACTCAAGTCAACCTTATTCCCAAACCTCGTAAATTGGCTAAGGAATTAATATGGACAAATTGCCCCTAAAACAGTTAGTCAAAAGCATTTATCAGGAACTACTGCCTAGATTACAGATTGAAAGTGTCAATCCCCATAATCCAATTAAGGTCAGTTATCTTCCGCAACCTTGGCGCCTGCTTGGCAAAGGAAACTACGCCGCAGTATTTTATCACCCCGATTCCCCTGACTGTGTAGTTAAGATTTATGCCCCAGGACGGCCAGGTTTTGAAGAGGAAGTAGAAGTTTACCACCGTCTAGGTTATCATCCAGCCTTTTCTGAGTGTTTCTACGCCAAGGATGGGTTTTTAGTCTTGAAACGGCTTTATGGAACAACCCTCTACGATTGTATGCACTTTGGTTTACTAATTCCCAAGCAGGTAATAAAGGACATTGATGAAGCTCTTGACTATGCGCGAAGTTGCGGACTCCACCCTCATGATGTCCACGGGCGTAATGTCATGATGTACCAAGGCAGAGGATTAGTTGTAGATATATCAGATTTCCTGCATCAAGAAGCTTGCTCAAAGTGGAATGACCTAAAAAAGGCTTACTACTGGTTATATTTGCCCGTGTGTTACCCACTGCGACTGCGCGTACCATACTTTGCCTTAGATATCGTCCGCAAATTTTATCGTCTGGGAATTTCTGTTAAAAATTTTTGTTGCCAACTACCCTTAAGATTAACTAATATTAAGTATTTAAATAAGTATTTAAAACGTTAAGAGTGATGGACAGATAACTTTTGTGCCTTTTTTAGTCATTCTCAATCAATCTTAGTAATCGCAACACAGTAACATGTTTCTCATCTTTATATCTCTAGAAAGCTTTTTGCCGTTTTCTAACCGTCGAACTCCTAAGAAATAAGGCAGGAGGCAGGAGGCAGGAGGCAGGAGGCAGAAGGGAAGAGGATTTGACTTATTTCTTTCGCCCTTCCCGTTGGTGCGCCTTCGTTGGAGACTCACGTTAAATTAAATAATTTTTGATAGGCTCTTGTCAAAATTTATACGCATATTGATAACAGAATTATTACCCTTTCGAGCTTCTTCAAGATAGTCTCTTGCAAGCTTTAAATCTGTAGTGGTAGCAGCTAATCGGGCTAAATTGTACTTGATAAGTAATTCTGAATCTTCATGTATATAAGCATATGATAACAAGCTTGATAGACAATCAATACCTCTTTGTACAGTAGCAGGATCGCCAGATTGCAGACATTGCTCTGCTACGGAATCAGCAATAGACCAATAGGTAATTTCTCTCTGTAAATTTCGCAGTTGGGAAGCTTCTTTATAGAAACCATAAACTCCTAAGATGTAAGCAACTATGTCTCGCTGATCATCATTATGTTTGTCAATTTTACTAGCTGAAAAAAAATAGGTTGATATATAGATAAATACTGATAAAACGCCAACAACAAATGAAGATAAAATTCCAAGGAAATCTTTATTTTTATCAACAGAAGATGCAAGAGTTGCTGTAATCCCTTTTCCTCTAACTGATATTGAGGAATTATTGACACTCCAACTTGGATAAGATAATGTTAATAGGAGCTGAATAGAAAAGGATTCCTTCGGATTTAAATATGGAACATTAATTTCAACTTGTTTAGGATTGATATTTTGAGAATATGATCCAAACTGTAGTCCTATTATTTTAGGCTCAATTAATTTAGCATTTCCTAAAGGGATAATTATACGAATTTTCTCCAACTCTTTCTCTGAAGAATTGTTAACAACTACAGCAACAATAGCAGTGTTTTGGGTTTGTCCAGAAAATGTTGCTGAAGATATGACATTGTAATTCAAATCAGTTTTTTTATCATTTATACGAAAAACTATAACACCAGAAGTTGTGCTAACAATTAGGCTTAAGATAGCAGAAACAATTATAGTTAATTTACTAGGACTTGAAGATGAAGAAGATTTCATATAACTACTTTTAGGTATTTTCATATTCTCTAAAACTAATTATTATCAAGTAAAACTAATTGGTAAACCACTTTTTAGGAAATGAATTTGTGTTTAACTCTTTATGGCGAATACATGGGTAGCAAATTGACATGTAAAAGCTATATAAACTTGTTCTTAATTTAGCATAATTAGCCAGAACTCAGTAAAGCTAACTATTTATTAGGTGAAACTTTTCATCATAACTATCGCAACTTGAATGATTAAACAAATTTTCTTGCATAACTACCTTAAGTAAGCCGATTATCTCATATCTTGCACCTGGAAATATGAATGTCAAAACCATGACTACGTGCGAAAGTCTTTATGTGTTTAACAGTACTGCTAAATTAGGTATTCAGTGTTTATCCAGTTAGTTGCAAGATATGATTTATATAGTATTTTTACTACTTAGTATTAAGAAGTTATGTGTAGCAGTAAGCACTTGAAATGCTAGCTATCATTAATAATTAGCAGTCTAGCATTAATCCCAGAATACCAAACATCCTGCCTGCATTGGAGACGATAGACTTTTTATAAGAGTAATTTTGACAAAAACTCGAATTTCCCAACATTTCAAAGCAGGTATGGGGCAATGGTGCGGTTAAAACTATGGCAGTGGGTAGTCTTAGCAATTCCGATCGCGTTTATCATCATTTTCTTACTGGTGTCTGCCGGTTCACAAATTCACGCGTGGGGCATTAATTGGATTTGGGGTATATTCACCGTTTTATTTGTTGGTTGGCGTTGGCTGCTAGTCAAATGGACTCAACCAGCTGTTAACCAAGTAGAAGCTGTATTAACTCAAGTTCGTGAAGAACTGGAATCGACGGCAGAGGATAAAGTAGAGCGACCAGTGGGAAGTGATACCACAAAACTTGCAGAAACCGCCCTTCAAGAAATTCTCCAAGCAGCACAAAGCGATCGCCCGATTTGGGAAGACTGGCAAGCTTTTTGGACACGATGTCAGGATTTAGTTGTGGCGATCGCTCATATCTACAATCCTGAAGTTCAATATCCCCTGTTGAATATTTACGTCCCCCAAGCTTACGGGCTGATTCGGGGAACGGTGGATGATATGGATAAGTGGATGCAAAAGTTATCCCCTGTCCTCAATCAGGTGACGGTTGGACAAGCATACCAAGGATATGAAGTCTACCGAAAGTTGGAACCATCGGCTCGGAAATTCTGGAAAGCTTGGAACTGGGCACAGTGGATCTTAAATCCGGTGGCGGCGGTGGCAAAACAAGCCAGTCAGGGTTCTAGTAACCAAGCAACTCAGCAATTATTGGGGAATTTGAGCCAGTTATTCCGGGAAGCTGCCTTGAGAAACTTATGCCGACAAGCGATCGCACTTTACGGACGTAGCACCTTACCAGTTCCAGCAACCGTAGCTTCTCCAGCAACTTTACCCAAGCCAAAAACTCAAACACTCCGAGAAATCCTGACTCAAGCTCAACCAGCCGAGGCGGTTGAGCAAAAACCCGTAAATATTCTGCTGGTGGGGCGCACGGGATCGGGAAAAAGTAGCCTGATTAATACGCTATTTCAGGCGGATCTCGCAGCAGTTGACGTTTTACCCAGTACCGATCGCATTCAGAGTTATCAATGGCAGACTGAAAGTGGGGAAACCCTGACGCTTTTGGACACACCTGGTTACGAACAAGTCAACCGTGCCGAACTCCGAAATTTGGTGCTTGATTATGCCATTAATTCAGATTTGCTGCTGTTAGCTACTCCTGCCCTCGATCCTGCCCTACAAATGGATGTGGACTTTTTGCAAGACATCAAAGCAGAAGTTGCAGATTTACCTGCGATCGCGATCGTCACCCAAGTAGACCGGCTGCGTCCCATCCGCGAATGGCAACCGCCTTATGATTGGGAATGGGGCGATCGTCCCAAAGAAATTGCCATTAGAGAAGCCACCGAGTATCGTGCCAAACAGCTAGGAAACTTCTGTAATCTCGTTCTACCAGTGGTTACAGGCGACAGCAAAACAAATCGAGTTGCCTGGGGAGTAGAAGCGCTATCCTTGGGATTAGTGGATGCGATCGCACCTACCAAGCAACTCCGTCTCGCCCGCTTTTTGCGTAACCTAGAAACTCGCATCGTCGCCGCCGCCAAAATCATCGACCACTACACCTTCCAAATGACGACAACACAAGGATTAACGGCATTGCTCAAAAGTCCCGTCCTTCAGTTTGTTTCTACCCTCTCAACCGGATCTCCAGCTTTAGCATATATGCTGGCAAAGGAAATTCCTGTGGAACAGTTGCCGATTGTCATTGGTAAACTGCAAATGGGATATGAGCTTTTCTCGCTCTTTAACCCTAACTCGGTCAACTTTGAATTGCTAGCCCTTTGGCCGCTACTGCTGGAAAACACCGCTGCACCCGATCGCAATGCCTGGGCATTTGGTCACGCTCTAGTGGAGTACTGGACTCAAAATTTGACGGTTGAACAACTCCGGGAGCGATTTGAGTATTATTTAGCGATCGCCAAATAATTTGTCTGCGATGGCGATGTCTACGAAGGATTGTGACGCATCTTCGATTTTGTTGCAAATACTACGTCTAAATAACGAGTTTAAGCTGTTACGTAACCACCGTCAATAAACACCAAAAGTTGCATTAATAAATAAAAGTAACTTACGAATATTTACTTAGCAATTTTGAGAAATTTCATACTATATAAGGAAAAGTAAAAATGCGGTAACAGATTGTACTCCCAATATAGAGGTTAAGATTACGATTAAAAGTAGATGTCTGCTGAACCTACCCGTTTTACCTAAGTTTTGATACTGGTATCTTTTTGTTCGGAGTTCTTTATGAAAAATATATTACAAACCTCCATCTCTCAAGAACAGAATTCAGACCAAAGCTATAGCATTTCCTCTTACAACAGGCTGCTTTCGGTCGTGAAGGATTTGGCTTGTGTGCGGACTATTGAAGAAATTATTGAGATTGTGCGTTTGGCTGCTCGCGATCTCACAAATGCTGATGGAGTAACTTTTGTATTGCGGGATGGTGAATGTTGCCACTATGTCGATGAAAACGCCATTGGCCCGCTTTGGAAAGGTATGCGTTTTCCGCTCAAGTCTTGCATCTCTGGTTGGGCAATGCTCAATAAAAAAGCAGCCGTAATTGAGGACATTTACCAGGATGCACGAATTCCGATTGAGGCGTACAAGGTAACTTTTGTCAAAAGTTTAGTGATGGTTCCCATTCGGGTTTCCGATCCCCTGGGTGCGATTGGAGCTTACTGGAGTACACCCCACCTAGCCACACCCGAAGAGATCGGAATGCTTGAGATTTTAACTGATACTACAGCAGTTGCGATCGCTAACGTGCAACTTTTCCAGAAATTGACGAACCAAAATGCCCTAAAAGACAAATTTATTGCCATGCTAGCTCACGAACTGAGGAATCCCGTTGCCCCCATCTCCAACGGCGTTCAGCTTCTCAAGTTGAAGCTAGGACAGACTGGTGCAGTCGGAGAAACAGTTTTAATGATGCAAAACCAGATTAAGCACCTCTCAAAATTGATCGATGAGTTACTTGATGTGTCGTCCATCACTTATGGGAAGATTTCATTAAACCTTGAGAAGGTTAATCTGGTAGAATTGGTTCGCCAAAGTCTCAATGACCATGCACAAGCAATCAAGAGATGGAACCTTAATGTAGTAGAAGACCTGCCAAACACGCCCGTGTGGGCTTATGTTGATTCCACTCGCTTCTTCCAAATCTTTGGGAACCTTCTTGATAACGCTTTAAAGTTTTCCCAGCCAGATGGAACGATCTGGGTGGATCTCTCATGTATTCCAGGTGAGAATGGCTCAGGTAGTGTAGCAGTCTTATCTGTAAGAGACTTAGGCATCGGGATAGAACCGACAATATTACCAGAACTTTTCGAGCCGTTTACCCAAGCCGATCGCAGTTTAGATCGTTCGCGGGGCGGGCTAGGTTTGGGACTTTCGGTAGTAAAAAGTCTTGTAGAACTTCATGGTGGTAATGTTGAAGCCTCAAGTAGAGGGATAAATTTGGGAGCAGAATTCAAAGTCACTCTCCCTATGTGCGAAGAGATTACAGCCTCGGACGACGACCTAGAGATTACAGAGGCGGCGAAAAAGTCGTTGAAGATTTTAGTCATCGAAGATAACGAGGATTCAGCCTTATCCTTACAAGCAGTACTTGAGTATTTTGGGCATGAAGTTTCCATCGCCAAGGATGGAATTTTAGGGGTAGAAACTGCAAAGAAGCTTGAGCCTCATGTAATTATTTGTGACATTGGACTTCCCAAAATGGATGGATTCGCCGTTGCACAGGAACTGAGTAAAGACTCCAAATTTACTCGCTCAATTCTGATTGCACTTACCGGCTACGGTAGCCAAGAGGATCGGCAGCTTGCGCTGAAGTCTGGTTTCAAATGCCACTTAACCAAGCCTGTAGACTTTGACATACTGAAAGCAGAAATCGATCGATACTTTGATGAAGTATTATCAAGTTGAAATTATCTTAACCGTCGATCTTCCCTCATAAGGCTTATTACATACGTACTTAATACAAATCCGTTGTTTTGTTTTGGAACATTGCGATCGCATAGATTGACCTCTCCCCCAGTCCCTCTCCGTTTCGGAGAGGGGAGCCGGATTTCTCCCCCTTCCCTACAAGGGTTGGGGGGTTAGGTCTGTGTGCAAAGTGCAAAGGTGCGATCGCGCTGATAAAATGGTCAATTAGGTGAAAACATTGTTATCTTTGTACTCCTAAAGCTTGACTGCAAATGACATCTATAAAATCAATAAATTGTTGTCACACAGCATTTGTTGCTTTACTGGTATTAGGGTATATATACAGTAGTGATAACAAGTTTTACAGTGCTTCAAGGAAAAATTCTGTAGATGTCTTTGCGGTGAACAACTCGTTGGCAAATTAATGTTTTTGTTGCTTGATCGACAGTAATGCCAATACGATAATCACCAACTCGAATCTTATATTTATCACTATAGCCCTTCAGCTTTTCAAGATATCCTAATTCAAACGGATTCTCTGTTTCAAGTTCTTGAAAGACAATAGCTTCTATGCGGCTTTGAATCTCAACTGGTAAAGCAGCAAGTTCTTTCAAGAACCTTTTGGTATATTCAACTTGCCACATTTTCTTCTTTTAGTGATTGATAATATTGTAGTACTTCATCTTTTGATAATGGTTTTTCTTCCTCTACTTCATCAATGAGTTTTGCTAACCCATAATCTTCAAGAATTTCTTCAATCTTTTCAAATTCAGCGATAGGAATTTGTACGGCAATAGGTTGTTGATTTTCGTCGAGAACGTAGTTCTTGTGAACTTCAAGCATTTTAGTAATTCCTATGTGTGAAAATTTTGGTGTCAGGTAATTAGATTTTAACAGTTTATCGCGATCGCATAGATTGACTTCTCCCCCAACCCCTCTTTGAAACGGAGAGGGGAGCCGGATTTCTCCCCCTTCCCTACAAGGGAAGGGGGCTGGGGGTTAGGTCTGTGTGCGAAGTGCAAGGGTGCGATCGCAGTTCACTACCTTTACTTATCCCAAATAAGGACATCAGATAACTTTTAGTATAAATTAAATATACAAGTATGTATAGTTTTTAAACACAATATCAGGCAAAAGCTTTATATTAATAGCTTTTGTCTACTTATAGTTTATAAATAATCGTTTTCTCTACCTATTATTACTTAATCTAGATTATGCAAAAAAACGTAGCATTACGCAAAACCGATCAAGGCTGGAAATTTATTGATGAGTCTGAATTAGAAACTTTTGTTTGGGATAATTTAGAAGAAATATTTGAACTAAAGCCCTTAACGCGCCAATTATCTATAAAAGGAGAAATTTGTGACATTCTAGCAATAGGAGAAAATAATCAACTAGCTATTATTGAACTGAAAAATACAGAAGATAGATATGTGATTAATCAACTCACACGCTATTATGACAACTTATTAGAAGAAAAACCTTTAAAAACTAATGTTAATTATGATGCAGAAATTCGTCTATTAGCCATCTGTCCAAGCTTTCATCGTCATAATTTAATTGATGAAAAACACAGTAGATTAAATTTTAGTTTATTTACTTTTTTCATTGTTTATGAAAATAATGAATTTTATTTTCATTTATCTCAGATTCATAACAAATCAGAAACAAAAATTATAAAAATTAATTATCAGGAAGTCAATTTACAAAATCAAGAAAATGATAATATTCCTGAACCACCGAGATTATTATTAGATTGGTTAGGTTCTTTAACAAACACGGAAATAGAAAATTTAACAAAAATTAGACATCAGATATTAGCTTTTGACCATAGGCTAGAAGAAACAATAGTGAATAAAAGTATTATATATGCAAGTAAATATGGCAAGGATAAGATGAGAAGATGTGCAGAATTTTGTTATGATAGAAAATCAAAAAATGTACTATTATTCCTATGGCTGATTATTCCAAATCGTAAAAACCAGACTATTACCAGAATGCAGATTGATACAACTGAAGAACATCTCACCTATTGGCGATATATTCCTGTAAAAGAAGGAAGTATATCTTGGGAAAAATTAATTAATAACACGAGATTTTATATTGTTCCAGGAAATAAAGGCTGGTTTTTCAACGAGGAAGTATTTGTTGATGATATAAAATCTATAGTTGATAAGGCATTGCAAATATGGCTAGAAAGAATCAATTAAAATAACTTTAGTCGTAGGTTTGTTGAATGCAGTAAAACCCAAAATTACTTACCTTAACAAACTTTCAATATCCTCATCAGTAAAGCCAAACTGCCGAAAAATACGCAAAATATAACCAGGAGACATTTCTCTTGCACCCATATCTATCGGAACTACTCTTCTTTTACCATCAACTTCACGGGTATATAAACAATGGTCGCCTTTTCCTTGTCTATGAAATGTGCAACCTGCTTGTTCTAAAAGCTTAATTAACTCCTTTGGTTTCAGGGAAGGTATATTTTTAGGCATAAACCTTCCTTAATTCATATATCTCTGAATCTTGTTCTTTTTCTTCAACAAATAAAAATTCATGTAATTCATCTATTGAAATGGGAGATTTATAAATATTACTTTCAGACTCATAAACAATTTCAAAAGATTCAATTGCTTCTTTCAGTTTTTTAATTGCATCTTCTTGACTATCTCCCTGCCCGACAATGCCGTTTTCTAAACATAAAGCAACCCAATAGTCAGAATTCTTTCTAAGTACGACAGTATAAAAATTCATTCTTTCCTTCAACCTAATAACTATTTTTTAACGTTTCTTCTAATGTAAAAGGAGATTCTTGAGGAAAGAAATTTAATTTAATCCCTGTTTCATCAGATGCTTTGAGGCGAGCTTTTTGATAACAAACTTCAAATACTTCTGCAAGTAGAGGTTGTAAGCTGGGACTATCTTCTAATAATGTTTCAATGCAGATACGTTGTTCAGAAATGGTACTGCGCCAACTTTCACTACGTTTTTCTGGTTGATATTGCCATTTAAGCAAGTGCATTAATAGCACAATTAATCTATTTTTTAACTCGCGTTTTTCACTCCTCCCCATGCTTTCAATTTCTTCAATTAGATTAGGTATATCTATTTCCTTAAAGTTATTTTCTTTTAACTGCTGGGCAATTGTTTGTGTCCATAAGTAAAAATCTTGTTCATAAAGATTTTGTTTATTTATAAAAGATGGACTAGTCATTCACATTCCTCTTGGAAACGCTAAAAATTAGGTGGGCATAACACCCACCTAATTAAACTATACTAACAACGCCTGCTCCTCTTTAGAAATCACGCGCCCTTCATCCTCAAAACCGACAATTTGATCGAAGTTCAAATACCGATACAAATTATCTGCAAAAGGATGAATTCTACTCGCCACAATATCCAAGTATTCCTGCACTGTCGGCAGCCGTCCCAGCAGCGCACAAACTGCGGCTAATTCTGCTGAACCAAGATACACACGTGCATCTTTACCCATGCGATTATTGAAGTTGCGCGTTGAGGTAGAAAATACTGTTGTGCCATCAGCAACTCGCGCCTGATTGCCCATGCATAAACTGCATCCTGGCATTTCTGTTCTAGCACCCGCAGCCCCAAAAACGCTGTATACACCTTCTTCTTTTAATTGGTGTTCATCCATGCGGGTTGGTGGTGCTATCCACAAGCGAGTTTTTACTTCACCTGCGCCTTCCAAAACTTTCGCTGTTGCCCGATAATGACCGATATTCGTCATACAAGAACCGACGAATACTTCTTGCACTGGATCGTTAGCAACTTCTGATAATAACTTAACATTATCGGGATCATTGGGAGCAGCAACAATTGGTTCTTTGATTTCGTTCAAATCAATTTCAATTATTTCGGCATACTCGGCATCGGCATCGCCTTCTAATAACACGGGATTTGCTAACCATTCTTCCATTTTTGCCACACGGCGCAACATGGTACGCGCATCTTGATAGCCTCTTGCTATCATATTTTTCAGCAATGCTACGTTGGAACGCAGATATTCAGAAATTGTCTCTACACTCAGCTTAATTGTGCATCCGGCACAAGAACGTTCGGCGCTAGCATCGGTGAGTTCAAAGGCTTGTTCAACTTTTAAATCTGGCAAACCTTCAATTTCTAAAATTCGCCCGGAGAAGACATTTTTCTTGTTCTGCTTTTCTGCTGTCAGCAAACCTTTTTGAATTGCCACGTAGGGAATGGCATTCACAACATCGCGCAGGGTGACACCGGGTTGTAATTCACCTTTGAATCTTACCAATACTGACTCTGGCATATCTAAAGGCATCACACCCAAGGCGGCTGCAAAGGCTACTAATCCAGAACCGGCGGGGAAGGAAATACCCAAGGGGAAGCGGGTGTGAGAGTCGCCGCCAGTTCCCACGGTGTCGGGTAGCAGCATCCGGTTTAACCAAGAGTGGATGATACCATCACCGGGACGCAGGGCAACACCACCACGAGAGGCGAAAAAGTCGGGGAGTTCGTGATGGGTTTGGATGTCTACTGGTTTGGGATAAGCTGCTGTGTGGCAGAAACTTTGTATCACTAAGTCTGCACTGAAACCAAGACAGGCGAGTTCTTTTAATTCGTCGCGGGTCATGGGGCCTGTGGTATCTTGAGAACCAACGGTAGTAATGATGGGTTCGCAGGATGTGCCGGGACGCACGCCAGGTAATCCGCAAGCTTTACCTACCATTTTTTGTGCTAGGCTGTAGCCTTTGCCTGTATCAAAGGCTTGCTGGGGACGGGTGAAAACTGTGCTGTGTTCTAAACCAAGTGCAAGACGAGTTTTATCGGTGAGGGTACGTCCAATAAGTAGGGGGATACGTCCACCTGCGCGAACTTCATCGAGGATGGTGTCAGGTTTGAGGGCAAAGGTGGAAATGACTTCGCCTGTTTCGTTGGTGATTTCGCCTTTGTAGGGATGGATGGTAATTACCATGCCGGTTTCGAGTTTGGTGACATCGCACTGAATAGGCAAAGCACCGGCATCTTCTGCTGTGTTAAAGAAGATTGGCGCGATCGCACCACCTAAAACATAACCCCCAGCGCGTTTGTTTGGTACAAAAGGTATATCATTTCCCATGTGCCACAATACTGAGTTGATGGCAGATTTACGCGAGGAACCTGTACCAACTACATCCCCAACGTAAGCTACAGGATGCCCTTTTTTCTTCAGTTCGGAAATGGTTGCCAAGCTTCCCGGTTGCCGTGACTCTAGCATCACTAAGGCGTGTAAAGGAATATCCGGGCGAGTTGTGGCGCTTTGGGCGGGGGATAAGTCGTCGGTATTGGTTTCGCCAGGAACTTTAAAAACGGTGACGGTAATCGCTTCTGGAACTGTGGGGCGACTGGTAAACCATTCAGCTTCCGCCCAAGAATCAATCACCCGTTTGGCGAAAGGATTGGTTTTAGACAACTCTAAAACATCGTGGAAGGCATCATACACCAAGAGGATTTTGCTTAAAGCGTTGGCGGCGTAAGCGGCGATGGGTTCCTTTCCTTGTCCACCCATTACCAGAGGCGTTTCGGAAGAGTCGGAGAGGGATACGGTGGGCCATTGCAGCAAATCGATTAAAGATTGCACATTGTAACCACCTACCATCGTCCCCAGCAATTGCACTGCTTCTATGCGCGAAACCAAGGGACTAGTGATTTCCTTTTTGGCGATCGCAGTGAGAAATCCAGCTTTGACATAAGCTGCTGGATCGACACCAGGAGAAACGCGATCGCTCAATAAATGTAATAATATCTCCTCTTGACCCTTGGGCGGATTTTTCAGTAATTCACATAATTCTGAGGTTTGCTTCGCATCCAATGGTAAAGGGGGAATACCGAGTGCTGCTCTTTCGGCAACGTGTTTACGATATTGTTCTAGCATTTTTATATTCTCCATTGGGATGTTCTATCTTCAATTATGAAATTTTTAGGCAATACTTGGCTATAAAAGTTTAGCTTACTTTTATGATGAAAGCCTTACTGGTAATCGGTTATTAGCAACTTTTTTATACTGAAATTTTGGAACATATAAGGCAATAAAATTCGCTACTACACAAACTTTCGTCCACCTCCGTGGACTAAGAGTAAATCAAGAATTTTTAACCCACAGAGGTGGGTTTCGTTTGTATAGCCGCGACTTCTAGTCGCCAGGTGTAGCAATAATAAATTAGATTGATTGTTGGTTTAACCAAGTTTCTAAATCAGCAACACTAGAAAAATCTAGTAATGCTTCTCCTAAATTCTCTAATTGTTCAATGGATAAACCTTTAATTTGCCCGATTAATGATGCATCAATTTCACCAATACGGCGATTTAGTAGACGCAGTATTAAGTCTTGTTTTCCTTCTTGCCTTCCTTCTTGCCTTCCCTCTTCTTTGGCTTGTTCTCTGTTTCTTTGATAAAGTGGTTCTAGCCGCATAATTAACTCCCTATCATCTGCTTCTAATTCTTGGTTTACTCTCAAGTTTTCGCGCAAGTTGTAAACTAATTCGAGAGTTGCTTTCTGGTATGGATGATCTAATGGTAACGCTTGCAACTCGATAATCGCTTGTGATTGCACACTTCCCCTACCCAAAAGCCTTAACCACAAAGTCTCTGGTGTTTGCGGTAGTTGGTGTATCGCCACAATTGCTGTCCGCAAGGCATCCGGGAGAAAATGTACTCCTGATAACCAACTTTCTTTTTGCATAGTTCCAAAGCTAGACAATCTAGTTTCAGATATGGTTGGTGTAAGAACCCACAATTTGGGAATATCTGAGTCTTGAAGTTTGGTTTTATTAGCTTTAACTTCTCGTCGCAATAAAGCCTTGACTTCTAATAATTTTAAAATACAGTCGCAGATTTCATCAGTAGAAGCTGGATTGCGGAAAGGTTCTATTATTGCAGGATGTTCAGCCAATCTTCCAAGCATTCCCAATACTTGTATATTAGAGCTTTGCTGTTTGGCAGGAGTGAATAAAACATCTATTTCTTTAATCTCTCCTGAGACTTTTTCTGATGCCTTGACTTCTCCGTAATTTTTTAATAATTCTTCTAAATAGTCTTTGGCAAATTTATCATGGATAAACCTGGTCATTCAATTTTAATAGGAAGTTCTGGGTTAATGCAAAATTTTATTATATAGCAGTCCTGAATCATTCATGATGAAATAGATCCCCGACTTCTTAAAAAAGTCGGGGATCTGGAAATCTTGAATTTTCACAAATACTATTCTAAAAAAGTTAAAAGCAGATTCTATAAGCCTTTTGACTTTTGTACAGACGCGATTAATCGCGTCTCTACTTTTGACTTCCTGTTAAAGGATGTCTGAAAACTTTTTAGTGTTGTATTCGAGACTTGTAGATCCCCCTAAATCCCCCTTAAAAAGGGGGACTTTTAGAAGTTTTCCCCACTTTTCAAGGGGGGCTAGGGGGGATCGGACGAAATATTTAATACTTCTCAGACATCCTCTTAGAGAACTGAGTTGAGTAGCTGTGAATAAGCGAAATTATCTTTAGGATGGGGCATCGCCCCACCCCAAATTGTTATCCAATTACCTCAGCAGTCTTCTTCTTATCCAACTTGAGAATCAACACGCCCAAAGGTGGTAAACATAAATCCAGTGAATAAGGATGACTGTGCAAAGACCACTCATCCGTCCATTTGCCACCCAAGTTGCCCATATTGCTGCCGCCATACTGACGTGCATCACTATTGAACAACTCAGTATAAAATCCCTTTTGCGGTACACCGATGCGGTAGTGAGAATGGGGTTGTGGTGTAAAATTGCAAACCACGATCGCAAAATCATCAGAATCCTTGTCACGACGCATGAAGGCAACTACACTATGGCGGTTATCGCTACAGTCAATCCACTCAAACCCCGGTTGGGCAAAATCCTGGGTGTACAAAACTGGTTCAGAACGGTAAAGATAATTCAAATCGTGGAAAAACGTTTTTAACTGTTGGTGGGCTTCATGCTGCAATAAATGCCACTCCAAATCTGTCCAATCATTCCACTCACTCCACTGCCCAAACTCCATGCTCATAAACATGGTTTTCTTGCCTGGGTGAGCAAACATATAGGTAAATAAACAACGCACACTAGCTAACTTTTGCCATGTATCTCCCGGTATTTTACCGATGATATTGCTCTTGCCATGCACGACTTCATCGTGAGACAGGGCTAGCATAAAGTTTTCGCTGTGGTTGTACCACATACTAAAGGTGATATTGTTTTGGTGGAACTGGCGGAACCAGGGGTCCATGCTGAAGTAATCCAGCATATCGTGCATCCAGCCCATATCCCACTTCAAGTTAAAACCCAGTCCGCCTGTATAGGTAGGCCAAGATACCATTGGCCAAGAAGTGGATTCTTCAGCAATTGAGAGAACACCGGGGAAATAGCTAAAGATAATGTTATTTACCTGACGTAGAAAATCTGCTGCTTCTAGGTTTTCTCTGCCACCGTACTGATTGGGCAGCCATTCTCCTGGTTCGCGGCAATAGTCGTTATAGAGCATCGAGGCAACAGCATCGACACGAACCCCGTCAATGTGGTACTTGTCAAACCAGAAGAGAGCATTTGCTGCTAAGAAATTACTAACTTCATGGCGACCGTAATTGAACACCAAAGTACCCCATCCTTTATGTTCGCCTTTACGGGGGTCAGCGTGTTCGTACAAATGGCTACCATCAAAGAAAGCTAAACCATGTCCATCTTTGGGGAAGTGACCAGGAACCCAATCTACAATTACCCCTATATCATTTTCGTGACATTTGTCAATAAAATACATCAAATCTTCGGGTCTGCCAAAACGCGAGGTAGGGGCATAGTAACCAGTTACTTGATAACCCCAAGAACCATCAAAGGGATGCTCTGCAATGGGCAGCATTTCTATGTGGGTGTATCCTAATTCTTTGACATAGGGAATGAGTCGGTCAGCAAGTTCTCGGTAGGTAAGGAAACGTGCGCCCGGCTTTAGTCCAGAAACGACAACTACAGGTTGAGTTTCACCATTGGGAAGTTTAGCTGGTTCTGCACTCGAAGCGTGTAACCAAGAGCCTAAATGCACTTCGTAAACTGAAACTGGTTGAGTTAGGGGGTCAGTGTGTCGCCGCTTTTGCATCCAGCCTTCGTCATCCCAACTGTAAGCATCTAAATCAGTGACAATGGATGCCGTTTTCGGGCGAACTTCTTGCTGGAAACCGTAGGGATCGGATTTTTCGTAAATGTGTCCTTCAAAATTTTTGATTTCATATTTGTAATGCTCTCCCACACCGATTTCAGGAATAAATAATTCCCATATTCCAGTGCGGCCTTTACGCATCTGATGTTTACGCCCATCCCAGAGGTTGAAATCTCCCAATAATGAAACATTACGAGCGTTAGGTGCCCAAACAGCAAAATAAACACCTTTAACGCCGCCTATTTCCGTAGGGTGCGCTCCCAGTTTTTCATATATCCGGTGATGGTTGCCTTCACTAAACAAATGCAAGTCAAAGTCTGTCAAGTTGGGAGAACGGAAAGCGTAAGGGTCATAGATGACACGCTCATATTCTCCTTCTTTAATCCGTAACTGGTAGTTTGCCAGTTCTGGAGTGTCAATCGTGCATTCAAAAAAGTGAGGATCGTGCACCGTTTGCATTGGGTATTCCTTGCGTTGTTCAGGAAGAACGACCCATGCTGCACTTGCATTTGGTAGGTAGGCCCGTACAGCCCAGACAGTTTTGCCGTCTTGCTCTATAGGATGAGAACCTAGTATTTCAAAGGGATCGTTATGCTGATTCCAAACGATGCTGTTAACCTGTTCAGGGGCGATCGTGGTCATGGACATGAAGCTACCTAAGTGAAATAACGTGATTGACTAAATCTACTTTTTTAATATCTATATATATTCTTTACATTTATTTGCAATTTTGTCGCCACCGTTATCCTACATCATAATAGGGCATTGGGCATGGGGCATTGGGCATTGGATAAATGACTAATGACTAATGACGAATTTATCAAAAATTTAAAAATGGGAAAAACTGGAGTAACGTTTTACGTATACGAAGCAAGAAAATCTGTTCCCGAATTTTGGGGTCTAATTTTGGGGGCGGGGCAAGTTGGAGCTGCGCTTGTAATTGAATATATTCGGCAGCTGTTAGGGATTTTCCATCAATAGGCGATCGCGCTTCTATAATAATCTTTGTCCGTAATATTTCTTCTGGGGTATCCTCTGGTGGCGGTAATGCTATTACTGCCGATCTCCAATAGTTACTTAAAAAAATAAAAGTAGCACTAATTACTATTAAGCTCAGTAATTTTATAGATTTTCTCGTTTTAACTCTCCTCATCTCCTGAACTACGTTCGCAACGCAGGATGAAAATCTGTTTTTTTCATACCCAAATTTTCCCAATAAAAATCTGGCAATATCAAGGGAGATTTCCAAGTCTTTCTGATCCGGAATAGACTACAGGAATGCTCAAGAGCAATTGCCAGCGATCGCGATAAATTATTTTACCCTCTCACAACTCAGTAGTATAAGTAATTTAAAATGCCAAATGAATAGCTTAGATTAACTCAACTCCCTTGGACTGAGAACAAGGTTTGAGCGGGCGGGACTTTCACAAGGACACTTGGTAGAGGACATAACCCTCTTTACCATACTTAAGTGCTGAGTGCTGAGTGCTGAGTTTTGAAGTTGAGTACTCAGTACTTTTGCAGTCTAGCAAAAGCCCCGCCCCTCTCTGCGAGACGCTGCGCGAACGTGGGCGGTCTTTTAACTCAGCACTCGGAACTAGGAACTCAGCACTCAGCACTCAGTGTCCTTTATTTCCTGCCCTACTTAGTTGATATTTGAGCAAACTCTCGGCTCTGATAAACCAGCATAAAAATGAGGTTTTCTCGTGAACCCAATTAATTCGAGTAATACTTCGAGCTATGTAGTGAGGAATGCTGTCACTAAGTAGTTCTGGGCGCGATTTAAACTAAAGTTTAAGATGCCTTATTTAGGTTTAGCGGGAGTAGTCGCTCCAGGAGTCGCTGCGGGAGTCGCTGCGGGAGTCGCTGCGGGGGTAGCGGCAGGAGTAGTCTTAACAGCAGGTGCATCAGTTGGTTCACCTGTAGCGGCTGGAGTAGCAGTACCAGCACCATCACCACCACCACCTTCACAGGCCCCAAGAATTGCAGCCAGACTTAACATTAAAGCAAAACCAAAGATTTTTGTTTTCATAACTCCTCTTTCACCAATTGTGGCTAGAATAATTTTTCGCCTGTTGAATACGATACCGTATTTATTGCTTTTTTTAAATTCTGCGAGATTACATACTTAAAAAAAACAATCCTTTGGGGTATTGTTTTTGGAATTACGTATCCTGATTAGTTTCTCTTAACTCAGGAGCAAAACGAAAAATACCAACTTATTTAGCAAACGGAGCTATGATAGCAAAAAATTTTATTTTTTTCACAGAGTATTGCATCTGGCTACCTGAGGTTGCCATACTTTAGGTGCGATACCTAAAAGGTAAGCTGTCCAGTTTCTAATCGCTAATTGCAAACATTGCATATCTAGGGGATGCAAACATTGATACAGCTACCCATCAGAAAAGTTAAAAGGGTATAGTCTGTGATGTGTGCTGGTTGCACAGAAGGTAATTTAAACCTTAGCAAAACAGACAATCAATCTAAAAGTGCAGTATTTTCCATCTAAAAAATTTAAAAATTTATGGTAGTTGCTCGTAAATCTACTGTTTCTACAAGGGGTAATTGGTTCCGGCGAGATTCTATCCTTTCTTTAGGAAGGCGACGTTCTGCGCCTATGGAGTCAGCAGCAGGGAGTGCTTCTATACCAGTATCGTCTTCAAGACAACAGCGTTCCTCGAAAAATTTAGCGGTTTCTCCCACAAATAAGGCAGTTATAGCTAAATCGGTGAAAGAATTGGGTAGACAACAATTACCAAATCTCAATGAACAGTTGAATGCGAAGCAAAAGAGTCCGGAGGAAGGTTTTCTTGGGCTTCCCACAATGCCTAATTCTGGAGCTGCACCTTTGTGGTTGCTGCGCTTGTATACCTTTCATCGTTATTCGTCAGTTGTGGCGTTCTTGTTAGTAGCATCGACACTTGCTGTTTATGGTTGGACAGTCTATTCTCAAGAGCTTTGGGGTCAGTCATATCGCAGACTGCAAAGCCTCCAACGTCATGAACGGCTGCTAACGACAACCAACGCGACGCTGAAAAATAAAATGGCTAATGAAGCAGAACAACCAACAGCAGGGCTGGTATCGCCAACTCCTGAAGGGATGATTTTCTTGCCTCCTGCATCTGGGAGTCCTAAATCAGCATCGCCTAACACAACGCCAAATTCTGAAACCCAACCGCAAACACTCTCGCCACTGGGATACTAATCTCTAAGAGTCATTTGTCATTTGTCATTAGTCATTAGGACTGAGACTTCTGGTTAATCACAAAAGGCAACAGACAAAGACAAAGGACGAACCCAATGCAGAAGTCACCAAGCAAAACAAAATTCAGAAAGTTTCGGAATCCAAAATTTACAGGGCGACACAAGGGTGATAAACGAGGGTTTTTGGGAAAATTAGCCTCTAATATGCAAGACCAAACATCCAACACTAAGTCGCGACTGTTCATCGTCTGGGGCGTATTAATGGCATCAGGGTTGGGGTTGGCTATTAACTTGTATAATCTACAAATTGTCAAGGGGCCAAAGTTAACTGAGTATGCACGCAATCAGCAAATGGTGAATGTGCGACCTTTTATGCCCCGTCGCCCAGTGGTAGATCGCAATAGCGATCTGTTGGCTATTGACCGCCCTGTATATACTTTGTATGCTCATCCCAAGCTGTTTGATAAGTCTAATGAAGATATGGCAGAGCGACTTGCCCCAATTTTGGCAAAAGACACTGCTGAATTGGTGAAAACTTTTCAAAGCAAAAGAAGCGGAATTATACTTGCGCCAGCCTTACCAGAAGAAATTATCGATCGCGTCATTTCTTTGCGCTTAAATGGCTTGGAGTGGGCTCAAAAATACTCCCGATATTATCCGCCAGACGATTTGGTTGCTGATGTGGTGGGCTACGTGGACATTGACCGTCGCGGTCAAGCTGGTGTGGAATACTCTCAAGAGAAGTTGCTAGAACGTCCTGTGCAAACGGTGCGGCTCAGTCGGTCGGGAAATGGAACCTTGATGCCGGATCGGGCGCCCGAAGGTTTTTTGCATTTTGACGATTTGCGATTACAACTGACTATCGATAGCCGTCTGCAACGAATTGCTCGGATTGCGCTCAAACAACAGATGCAGAAGTTTGCCGCCAAACGTGGAGCGGTAATTGTCATGGATGCATTGGATGGTTCCTTACTCGCCCTGGTTTCTCAGCCTACTTATAATCCTAATGAATATGCTAAATCTGATATTTCACTATTTAAAAACTGGACAGTAGCGGATCTTTATGAACCGGGATCGACTTTTAAGCCTTTGAATGTGGCGATCGCTCTGGAAAATGGCATCATCAAACCAGATGATATGTTTAATGACTCCGGTTCGATTCGAGTCGCTAATTACACCATCAAAAATGCGATGAATAATGGTAATGGGCGAATCAGCATCGCTCAGATTTTGCAATATTCTAGCAATATTGGCATGGTGCAAATTATCCAACGTTTAAAGCCTTCAATTTACTACAACTGGTTAGAACGCTTAGGGCTAGGACAAAAAGTTGATACAGATTTGCCTTTTGAAGTCGGCGGAAGGCTCAAAAGTCAAGAAGAATTTATCGCTTCGCCAATTGAACCAGCTACTACTTCCTTTGGACAAGGCTTTTCTATGACACCCTTACAGCTAGTGCAAATGCACGGTGCTTTAGCTAATGGCGGTAAGTTAGTTACACCCCATGTAGTTCGCGGGTTGATTGATAGCAAAGGGCAGATGCATGATTCACCCACTCACACTATCCCCCGGCAAATTTTCTCAACCGCAACAACTCAAAAGGTTGTGGAAATGATGGAAACTGTTGTTACTCAAGGCAGCGGTAAGCCGGCACAAATTCCGGGATATCGTATTGCTGGTAAAACTGGTACAGCCCAAAAAGCTAGTCCCAATGGCGGATACATCAAGGGTGCGAGAATGACCAGTTTCGTGGCTATTTTACCCGTGGAATCTCCTCGCTATGTAGTGTTTGCACTGGTGGATGAGCCAAAAGGAGAAAGTGCTTATGGTTCTACTGTCGCCGCGCCAATTGTGAAGTCGGTAATCGAAGCACTGATTCCTCTTGAGCAGATTCCGCCCAGTAAGACAATCGAGCAACGGACGCAAGTACCGTAGGGTCGGGGTGCAGGGGGGCAGGAGGCAGGAGCAGGGGGGCAGGGGGGCACGGGGGCAGGGGAAGCAAGGGGACAAGGGGACAAGGTGACAAGGTGACAAAAGTTTAGAATTTACAACAAGTCTTTCCCCTTGTCCCCAATTCTCCTTGTCTCCAAGTCCTCTTTCCAATGCCCAATGCCCCAAAACTTAATCTTTCTCTATAACCAGGGAAAGAGGTACAGAAAGCTACTGGTGTGGAAACCTAGATATTAGAGGTGAAAGTAATTTATCACTTTTCTAAAGCTACCAAAGATTTCATGCAAAGCAATTTACTTATATTTCCTAATGCTGGGGCTACGAAAAATAGCACCCCAACTGAAGAAAAAACAATTACCAAGTACGACCGTGCTGAGAAGCAATTTATAGAACTGCTAGCAATGGAGGATTTGGATCGTCAACTGGATGCAAAACCTTCAATAGCTAGTGAGTTTGAACAGGCGCTCTCTATGGCAATTGGGGCTGCTTATGAAAACGATCGCTCTGATGAACAGGCTCACCGTTTTCTTCAACGGATACTTTATCGAATTAATCGCCTAAAGCTGTTTTGGTACGACGATTTGCGGCATTATAACAATGAGCGATCGCTTTACTTGTCCTCATGTCGCGACCAGATTGAAGCTGCTTGGCAACAGTGGGAACTGGCACAATTCGATGTGGCTGCACTGCAACAATTAGATGTAAAACAAGCTCTAATTGAGCGCACATCTGCCGATTTAGATCCGCTTTTGTCACAGAGTAGCCGCTACATTCGTGAGGAAATGACTGAATCTGGCTATCGTCACCTGCTAGCGATCGGCTCCTTTGATGGCTTGGTTGAAGCTAGTCATCTTTCCCGCATTTTGGGTGGTGTTGCTAATGAAGTGCAATGTACGCTGATGCGAGTATTAATAGAAGAATACGGCAATGGTCGTTTATCTCGCAAGCACTCTACTTTTTTTGCCCAAATGCTTGCTGAGTTTGGAATGAACACTGAACCAGAGGCATATTTCGATTTAGTACCTTGGGAAGTTTTGGCTTCTACCAATCATAATTTTTTGATGACTGAGCGCAAACGCTATTTCCTGCGTTATAGCGGCGGTTTGACCTATTTTGAGGTGGCTGGCCCTGCGGTTTACAAAAATTATATGGTGGCGGCGCAACGGCTCTTACTCTCAGAAGTAGCAGTGGGTTATTGGGAACTACACATCAGGGAAGATGAACGCCACGGCCGTTGGATGTTAGATGATGTGGCTTTGCCATTAGCAGAACGATATCCCAATGATGCATGGGAATTGCTGCTTGGGTACGATCAGCAGAAACTCATGAGCGATCGCGCCGGGACGGCTGTTGTGCGATCGATACGCGAAGCAGAATAAGCCGCCTTATTCCTATGAGCAATCTAAAAAATCAAAATAGCAAGTTATTATTAGCCTTTTAATTTGACATCTTTAAATCATTTTATTGCTAATTCACTTGCGCTCAGATTTCTTTAGCAAAGGATTGCTAAAGGAAAACTTTTTATTGCCTGAATACAAGGTAATAGACAACCACCTATTACATTGATTATACCTTACACCTGGAAGTGCAATCAAATGAAAGATATCTTTTTTTGCCCAGAAGAATCTAATTTCTACTCAAACTGCTTAGAAAGCTTTGTTATCAGAAATTGTAAAAATTCCGAATCTATTGTGGAGTTTGGTTCAGGAGATGGTAGCCCTGTAATTAATTCTTTATTAAGAAACAACTTTGATGGTGTCATCCAGGGATTTGAATTAAATACTTCTGCATGGAAAGTTGCAAATTCAACCATTGATGAATACAATCTCACTAATAAATACATCATCCACAATTCGTCTTTGTTTAATTCTTCTCAACCCGATGCCGAGTATCTTGTAGCTAATCCGCCCTATCTACCCGCACCAGATAACGATATTTATATGCCACTTTTATTTGGGGGTGTAGATGGAGCTACAGTTACCAATGAACTTTTATCGTTAGATTATGAAAATGTATTGGTTTTAATATCTAGCTTTTCTAACCCAATCAATACGTTGAACATAGCAAAACAAAATGGTTATTATGTTCAAAACTTCATGGTGTTACCTTTAAAGTTCGGCTACTATAGCTCTGACCCCAAGGTAAAGAAGCACATCGAAAAACTCCAAAAAAATCAGATGGCATTTTATTCTGGCGATTATTATTTTTTAGCTGGAGTTTTATTTAAAAAATGCCAGGGTTCTGTAGTTGATTTATCTAATCAATTAGCTCAGGTGATGACTAGTTTGTGAAATATCAAGAACAATTTAAGTGATGTCATCCCTTGCCTAAAGTAGAGATGTGTCTCGAAGCATGGCTTAGAGACATATCCTCAAGAATTTTCAACGAGCATTTTTATAAATCCATATTCCCAAGTAATCATTTTGTCTGCCTGAAGTTATTGCATTAACTTCTTTATTGTATGGCTGCACTTTTTGAGTGACGTTTGCGCTTAAGTGCTGGAAATAAAATTACACCAGCACCGAACGACAAGATAGGAAAGCCTGAAGTCGGTTCAGCTACAGAGACAGATGAGATTGGCGTCAAGAGGAAGGCGTGTAATTCACCATTAACTGCACCACGACCGACAATTTGTCCATTATTATTAATGGCAGATGCTGCTGTCAAGGTAAAGCCACCCTCTGAACCAGGAGCAATCAGGTTATTTAAGTCGTACATAGTGTTATCACTATAAAGAAAAGCCCGTAAACCATTGCCATCTGCGGCAAAAAAGTTATTGTTAGTGCCAGAAAACCCGACTACTTGACCCAAATTATTGATCCCCAAACCAGTACTAAACAAATCTGTAGGACGTAACCTACCGAGGTCTTGGAGTCCTGTGTTGGGACTGTACACAAAAGCACGACTATCATTTACGCCAGTCAGTCCCGAACTACCAACTACTTGTCCTGAGTCATTAATATCATTTGCTTGACTGTACCTGTCACCAGGGAGGGTACCGAGATTAGTGATTACACCCTTGTCGGATAAAAAGGCTCGGCCGGAAGAACCGAAAATGCCAACTACCTGACTTAGATTATTTATGCCATAGGCAACATAATTTTCTTTTAAATTATTGTTAATAATAGTCGTCGTACCATTGCTGTATAGGAAAGCGGCTCCGTTGGGAAAGGCAAGTTTTGGGAATATACCGCCACCAGTTGTACCGCCAACCACTTCACCTGAGTTATTGATAGCATAAGGAATGCCTTTAAGACCGGTATTTTGCGTTGTTCCATCACTGTAAATAAAGACGTTATTATCACCGTCGGTCTTACCGATGGAATTACCAACTACTTGCCCCAAGTTATTGATACCACTCACTGCAAGTACATTATCACCAGGCAACGGACTAATTTTTTTGACAGAACCATTACTGTAAAAAAAAGAACTGTCCAAAGAATTAATCGCTACTTCACCTGAGTTATTAATGTCTGTAGCATAACTGTAGGCTTCTCCTGTAAGATTGCCTAAGTCAGTAAGTGAGTATAAAGATACCGCCAATGCCGACTTCGATGCAGCCAGACTGATTGCGGTGAAGGTTATTGCTGTTATACAGGATTTCCACTTAAGTAAAACCATGTTACCTTGCCGTGATTTTCTATTCCCTTACCAAGTTACCACTGAAGAGTACGGTGGCAAGCTGCTGTATCTGGGTAATCGCTAAATACGCCATCAACACTTAAGCTGAAAAATAGTTCATATTCACCTTGAGGATTTCCTTGAAAATCCAGTGGCAAAAAACAGTCTTCATTGCGGAAAGTCCAGGCATGAACCAGCAAACCAGCCGCATGAGCATCTATCACTAATGATGTAGGCGAACGCAATTTACCATTGCTGTCTCTAGGAACCAATAAATTTTTATGAATTCCAATCGCTTGTGCATATTTGGCAATTTCTGCTAAACCTGATGCTGTGACTAAATCTGCATAAGTTTGTTCATTGCCGCTAACGACAAAATCATAAGGTTTACCACTGTTATTCAGCAATTGCACTAGAGGTAAATCAGTCTTTGTGGATAAATCTTGTAAATTACCGACTTCAAAAGACTGAATAAAAACAGGTGCGTTAGCTCCCTGATAACCGTTAGCTGTTAAAGTTGCAAGTAGGGGTGGTTCTAGGGCTAACCCAATAGATTGAAAGTAAGTTGGGTGCTTAGTTTCTGGGTAAATGCCAATCGTCCGATTAATTTCGGCACTTTTAACCTTGACTAAATCGATAATTTCTTGCAGCGTAGGGATTTCTAAGAGTCCATCATAGGTGGTATTTTGCGATCGCAGTTGGGGAATTCGCTCTTTAGCTCGTAGTGTTTTCAGTTCTTTTAGGGTAAAGTCTTCAGTAAACCAGCCAGTTTTTGATTCGCCATCAATTATTTTAGTGGTTTGCAGGTGAGCAAACTCTGTATGAATTGTAACGTTGGTGGTTTCAGAAATTTCATTTTCGTGACGAGCAATTAAAATACCATCTTTGGTGGAAACTAAATCAGGTTCAATATAATCAGCCCCAAGTGCGATCGCTAATTCATAAGCAGCTAAAGTATGTTCTGGACGATAGCCGCTAGCACCTCGGTGGGCAATGATAATTGGAGATGCGTCTTGCAAAGTTGTAGTCATTATTTTACCCACCTAAGTAGGACAACGTAAACAATTAAAGGTTTGTAGTAAGGGCTTTGCTACTCAACCTACAATTATTTTTCACTTAATTTTAAATAATTTAAGACAAATAAAACCCTCTTTAGAGAGTTGTAATTTTTCATTGGTAATAGTTTCAAGAGTCTTTACATTTAATCATATAGTTATATTGATTACCACTGAATTATTTCTTGGCTGAGAGTTTAATTAATTCAACAAGTATGAAATTATTCAAATCTACGGGATTACCACACTAAATCGATGCAGTTTTAGTACTATTTAAAAAACTAATATTAAATAATAAGTATTGCTATTAAATAATAAATCTGTCATATTTAATAATCTTATTTGATCTCTTCTTAAATGCTATTGTGTTTAATACATCCGATAAGATTAATATTTGTTTTTTCAAAAAACTCAGTACATATCTATTGTTTTTTTCCGTATTTTTTACTTATGCAAGTAAATTCAGGAATCAAATCGAAATTATAGATAATTAATTTGTTTCATTGTTCACTAATAGGAATTAGACCATGAATAGTCTACAATCTGCTAAACCTCCAAAACTCGATAGTTGTAATAACCAAGCGCTCCTCAATTACTTTGAAAATGCTTGGCAATTGGAAGATATATTATTGAAAAGTCTAGTCGGGGAAGAGACATTTTATCTCAATCCTGACCCTTTGAGAAATCCTCTAATTTTTTATCTGGGACATTCGGCTGTTTTCTACATCAATAAATTAATTCAGGTCGGATTATTAGAAAAACGCCTCAATCCAGAGTATGAAATTTTGTTTGAAATTGGAGTAGATCCAGAAAAACCAGAGGAGTTGAATGCAGCGATCGCTCATTTGGAATGGCCGCAAGTTGCACAAACTTGGGAGTACCGAGAACAAGCATATTCTGTAATTTATGAAGTAATTAAAACCATCCCAATTACTCTGCCAATTCATCCAAATCATCCCCTTTGGGCTTTAATGATGGGGATGGAACACCAGCGTATTCACATTGAAACTTCTTCGATGTTAATTCGCCAACTACCAATTGAGAGAGTGAAACGTCCTCAAAATTGGCAATATGCTCCTTTTAATGGTTACACTCCTCAGAACGAAACGATCGAAGTTGCTGGTGGGGTAGTAAAACTTGGTAAAGCCTTAGATGATTCAACTTATGGATGGGATATTGATTATGGCGATCGCACTGTTGAAGTTGCACCCTTTTTCGCCAGTAAATATCTGATTACCAATGCTGATTTTATCTATTTTGTCAAGGCTGGTGGCTACGAAAATCAAGAATATTGGGATGAAGAATCTTGGAATTGGAAAACTCGATACGGTATTCAATGCCCTAAATTTTGGTTACATGAAAATGGTAGCTACAAATATCGAGCTATGTTTGATGAAATTGACTTACCTCTAGATTGGCCTGTGGAAGTCAATCATTATGAAGCAATAGCTTATTGTCGTTGGCAAGGAAAAGATACTCGTTTAATGAGTGAAGCAGAATACCATTTAGCAACTTATGGTAATAGTTTATTAGATGATGTAGAAAATTATAATCTCAATTTAAAATTTGGCTCCCCTAGTCCCGTTGGGATGTTAGAAACAGCTAAAAGTTATTCGGGATTGTATGATTTGCGTGGGAATGTTTGGGAATGGTTGAGTAATAACTTAAACCCGCTTCCAGGATATCAGCCTCATTTTCTTTATGAAGATAATTCTGCCATCTTTTTTGATGATAAACATCAAATGATGTTAGGAGGATGTTGGATAACTAATGGTACAGAAGCTTTAAAATATTACCGCAACTGGTTCCGTCCCAATTTTTATCAGCACGCTGGTTTTCGGATTGTTCAAGATATTAAAAGTTAATAGAATATGCCTCAGTCGCATACTATAGCGGTTTGCAGTTGAGTCCAATACAGACCTAACCCCCAACCCCTTCCCTAGCAGGGAAGAGGAGTAAGATTTAAAGCCTCTCTCTTCTTAGGAGAGAGGAAGGGAAGGGAGGTCAAAATTGTGCTGCTTGTAAGCGATTGTGTGTTTAAACTAGTGAAAGCACAACTTCAGTGCTTAAGCCTTTTTCAACCAGCTAAACATAGCGCGTAAATCTTTACCAACTTCCTCAATTTTGTGTTCAGCTTCTTTACGACGCATGGCGGTAAATCCTGGTTTACCAGATTGGTTTTCCAGAACAAATTCTCGTGCAAATTGCCCAGATTGAATTTCGCTGAGAATCTTCTGCATTTCAGCTTTGGTTTGTTCGGTGACAATCCGCGGGCCACGGGTATAATCGCCATATTCAGCCGTGTTAGAAATACTGTCGCGCATTTTGGCTAAACCACCTTCTACAACCAAGTCAACAATCAGCTTGACTTCATGCAGACATTCAAAATAAGCCAATTCTGGTTGATAACCAGCTTCTACCAAAGTTTCAAATCCGGCTTTGATTAAAGCACTCAAACCACCGCACAATACCGCTTGTTCGCCAAATAAATCTGTTTCAGTTTCTTCGCGGAAAGTAGTTTCCAGAACACCGGCGCGAGTACCACCGATACCTTTAGCATAAGACATGGCGCGATCGCGTGCCTGACCACTGGCATCTTGATAAACTGCAAACAGCGCTGGTACGCCTTCACCACCTTCATAAGTCCGCCGTACCAAATGCCCCGGCCCTTTTGGTGCTACCATCACCACATCGACGTTAGCCGGTGGTACAACTTGCCCAAAGTGAATATTGAACCCGTGGGCAAAAGCTAACACATTCCCTTCTTCTAGATTGGGTTCAATCTCGTTTTTGTAAATCGTTTTTTGGACTTCATCAGGTAACAAAATCATGATGAAATCAGCAGCATTGGCCGCATCTGCAACATTTTTCACAGTTAACCCAGCCGCTTCAGCTTTTGCAACTGACTTACTACCCGGATATAGTCCCACAATCACATTCAAACCACTATCTTTGAGATTGAGAGCGTGGGCATGACCTTGGGAACCATAGCCGATAATAGCAATAGTTTTTCCAGCCAAAAGGTCTAAATTGGCATCTTCGTCATAATACATCCGGGCCATAGAAGCATCTCCTGTCAGCAAGCGTCGTCATTTATTGGCAGGCTTACGATTGTACCTCAAATTGAGTAACACAGATGAATTATCAATCATTCAATTTATCTCTTTGGACTGAGGGGGAGTGTTTACGACGGCAATAATCGCCTAACTTCTTTATCTCAAGCAAGTAAAGTTACTCAGTTTCAGTAGACCGAAAAGTTTTGCGATGCCTTCTCTACGAGACACTCCGCGAACGGCGGGCGTTGCGATTGCCAAAGAATAGTAGCCTGTGATACACTTTTGTTCAAGTTTAAAAAAGTTGATCGTTTTTGATGAGCAATACTGCAATGGTTGCGATCGCCTTACAGAGAAAGAATGGCGGATTATTCTCAACAAAACCATCAACTGTAACGGTGCTGAACTAGCACGAATGGTAAAAAAGCGGCGCGTGCATTATTTCATCAGGGGAAGGAAATTCACATTGGGTTGTCCGAATTGTTGGAGCAAAGGGAAATGATGATGCCACTCTATGTCAGGGATACTGATAGAATACTGGCTATAAAAAATCGAGCTAAGTATATTTGTCAACCAGCATCGACAAAAGACTCTTCAGTTTTTGCTCCAGCGATTACTACGTATTGGGGAGAACCTTGCGTTCATAGTTAACTGTGACAAGTATAGGAATCATATTTAATTTCACAAAATGACTACGAAATAATACAGAGGGATAGTTTTGTCTAACAGCGAACAATGATAAACAATATTGTGTGGGGTGCAAAGACTTATTTCCATGAGAGAGAACTTCCTGTTTCCTGAATAGTCTTGACAATTTTAGACACTTCTTCAGGTTCCATAATTTTAACGGGGGGATTAACAGAACGAAATGCTTTCTTAAGAAGCTGATCCAAATTAGAGTTAATTGCTGTATGCGTTGCAGGGAATTGTTGGTTTATATTCTTGGAGATAGTTCCATACAATTCTTTAACATAACCAATGAATCCTCGCGCATCTTGATATTCTATTAGTGCAGCAATCCGATTGTCTACCACTGCACTCTTGTACTCATCTACTGCGGTTTGTAATATCTCGCTAATCGCATCCATCACAAACATTGGTGATTGCCGTTTTTCGAGTGGAATAGAGTCAACAGCAGTTTTGATTGATGCAATAGAGGAATCATATTTGATTTTAATCTCTGGGCTAGCAGGCGCATGTTTTGATAATTCATGTAAGCTTTCTAAAGTTGAGCGGAATTCTCGTCTTTGATATCTGTACAATTGTTCCTCTATTTGAGCATAAAGCTCTTCTATGGGATGCCCCAAGTGTGGTTCAGCCTGTTCTGGGGTGCCTTGTTCTAGCAGATCGTTTGCGACAGACAGATGCCCTTTCATTAGCCCAAGTGCCACGAGATAGGAAAGTTCTGTTTTAGGTGTATCTAAGGTTGGAGAAATCTGGGGTTGTTCTTTGACCCAAAGGTTACAGCTATTTAACAGAATTAAAGTTGCTGCAACACAAGTAATCAGTAGGAATCGGAGATGAAGCATTGGTTTGATGTCTAGAGTAGAGGATTAAGTCGGTAGAATGAGAACCGACTAAAACAGAGTGAAGTACCTATTTTCAGCATTTACCTATTTTCGGCATTTGTAGAACAAATCATGTTCTACATCAAAGAAGGGATCGACAACTTCTCTTTCAATCAACTCATGAGTGATAAAGTATTTATAAAATATGCCTTTATTCTTCAGTTTTGTTTTAAGCTCATTTTTTTTGTTTAGAATGCAGTTTCCCCCATTTTTACAAGCTTGGGCAATTTCACTATATTCTTTGATTAAATCTTTATTGTCATTGTCTAGGTCTTTTCCACTAAAAGTTAAAGTTTCATCAAAAGCTTTGACGGCTTCCTGATATCTTCCATGCAAGTAATGCAGAAAGCTCAGGTTTCTCCATGCAAAATAACTTTTAGGAGAAGACTCAAGTGCGTTCTCATAGTATGTAATTGCACGCTCACGACTTCCATCTTTATTTTCAGTGGATGGTTCGAGTGTAAGTTGAGCATAAGCAGCACCTAAATCTTGCAAGATTTTATAATTTTTAGGTGCATAATTAAGAGCTTGCTTTAATGATTCTGCCGCTTGATCGTACTTCTCTAGCCGAGTTTGTGCGTCTGCCTTACTTAACCAGATATTTTTAAGGAGTTTATTTTGATAATGAGGATCTGGATTTGCCCTCAGAACACCATCTAGCAAAGCAATTGCATCTTTTTGCCCAGACTCACCATCACGATGAATCAGAAAGTGACTTAACTCTAGCAGAATAAACTCATCGCTCTGAGATACTATATATGCTTTTTTGCCAGAATCAGGAGGGGGATTATAAATTGCCAAAGCTTCTTTATATCGTTTTGAAGCATTCATATTGCACTGAAAGTTCGGATTTGATTTATCTTTGGACTTTGAAGTAAATTCTTCAAAGTCATCCATAAATTTCCAGTAAAATAATGCTTGTGGATCTTTGCCTCCACTTTTTTCCACAGCTTGCTGAAAATACCCTTTTGTGTTGTCAATTAAATTTTTCTTTGCTTTCTCATCTGACTTAGGAAGCCAAGTAAGCAGTGATGCTCTTCCTGCATTTTTCCAAGCATCAATGTTATTTGGCTGGCTACTTGTAAGTTTAAGACAAGCATCTAAAACACTCTTAGCTGCCTTTTTGCGATCGCCTGTCTTTTCTAATTTTTTATTGCAAGTCTCTTCATTATATTTCTGTTGTTGCGAATCAGCATATGACTTTATGCTAATTGAAGCAATTGATAAAATAACAACGAAGGAAACCAGCAAAACAAAGATATTTCTATTTCTCCAGGGTCGTAGAGGAACTAGTGGTGTAACTTTGGAATCAATCTTTTCTTTTATCTCATCTAATTTTTGTTGTATATCTTCTCTTTGCTCTTGATGTTTTTGTACATGCTGTACTGTTTCTTCGATCTCTTGACCTATTTGAGTCTTTTGAATCAGATCTGCATTGGTGCGAAGCTCTTCTAGTCTCTTCTTATCATCAAGTTCTTCAGCAATGTGAGGCTGTAGAGTTTGTTGGAGTGAATTTTCTAAGTCATTTAGCTCTTGATAATGACGGCGAAGATTAGTATCAATTCTGACAATTTCGTTATTTAATTCACCTTCCCGCTGCGAAGATACTGGATTACGTAATTCTATTTCTAATTGATTTTTCATATCAATATCATCATTGATATGCTGATCAAGGGATTCTATTCGACGACGTAAAGAATCAAGTTTTAATTGTAAGATTTTCTCACGTAGTTGCTGGCTTTGATCCTGTGAGTTGACTGAAGTTCCATCTAGGGAAGCAACTTTTTTTTTACCCAATCCCAAACGCCTGGTAGATTTGCTCCTGCTCCCAATTCGATTTCACCTTCGTAGCTCAAGATGATAGGAATAATCGGGAGAAAAAGTTTGAGGCGGTGTTTGGTATCTAAACTTGGATCTTTAGCAATTTTTTTTGCTCTAGTAATGCCTGCCACATTCGCTTGGTCAGGGGGAAGAGTGGCAAGTCGCTTCTCAATCAACGCCGTCATTGATTGGATTTCGGCATCTGGTATTGTGTTGCTATCTAAAATATTTAGCAATACCTGTAGCAATTGAAACTGATTTTTATCTAGATGTGAGGTTATTTCTGCAACGGTGCTACGTTGAGATTCATCGTAACGATCGAGTAATACTTGCACAGCTTGATCGATCTCACCCAAAATCACAGCTTGACCATACTTAAGATCTTGCACTCCAATTTCAATCCGGTTTAGCTGCTCACTAGCACTCTGCCTGATCGATGGATCAGCTATGGCTTGCTGCTTCAGTTGCTCGTATTCTTCGTTATACTCATAAAATTGACTCTTTAAATCACGAATACGCTCTCTGCATCTATCTTTTTGTGTAGGATTTCCATCTGCTAGAAAAAATTCTTTCTCCCAGTTTTTTTGCTGCTCTAGAATCTGAGTGATATTCTCTTTTAGTGTATCAAGCCTTTGCTTAAGAAATCTAGATTCCATAGGATTATCAGCAATGTGGAGAAAATCACATTTAGTCTAGCACTGCCAATTCTTTATTGATATATTTTCCTTATAAATGCTTTACATTAACTCAGTAGTTTGAGCTAGCCAAAGATGATCGGGACTTATACAACTGGCACATAGTCCCAAAAAATGCGATCGCCAACCAGTACAAAAGCACTATTTACCTGATGGATAATCTAGCTTTTTTATTACTTCTTTACTGCCGATAACCTTAACCATCCTGAAATTGCTGCTAGTTCTTATCAACAGCAAATACTGAGTGCGATCGCATTACGATAGTCCAGAAACATTATTTTACTGTGACCCCCCTACCCGCACGATTCCCGTGGGGATAGCAAGGCTTACGCTTATGAAATGACCGACGACCAACATCGGCAACTAGCCGATGTTTTGCGTTCAGTTAAAGGTAAAGTTGCCCTTTCAGGCTATGAAGGCTATTTTGAATTGGTATAAAGAAAGGCAGATTTGCACTTTGCACTGGCGATCGCAGATCCAGCTTGTTTTCAAAATCAAACAATTTCAAAAATATCAACTATCATAAAGCAATTTTATGACCCTACTGGCAAACAGACTTGTTGCAGATATTTTTTGAAATAATCGTCAAATGACTTGCTAATAATCTTTTTGAGATATCTCATCAAGCTCTGTAAATAAAAATGACTAACCCTGTTAAATAAATCGCAACAATACAGGCTTTGAGTTTTACTTCAGTAATACTGGGGTTAACTTCATCCATCTAGGGGTAGATTATGTATACTTCGCCTAAATTACCGCGCACATCTGCTTTATTTATAAGTGCGTTATTGGGAGGGGTAATTTTCACCAGTTGCGCTTCTTCGGATCGGTCAACAAATCAGTCTGCACCTCAAATGGCAGCTGGTGGCGCAGTAAATCAATTAGCTGCTCGTGAAAACAATATTTCCCAAAAGGCAGAAGCTCCACCAATAGCGCGTTCTCGTCCCCAACTGATCAAAAAGGCAGCAATCTCTTTGACTGTTAACTCTGTAGATAAGACTGTCGATGCTGTTTCGCAAATTATCAATCAACAGCAAGGGGATTTAATCGGGTTGAAACAACAACAACCCAAAAACGACAACCCGCGTTACACAGCAACAATCCAATTGCGGATACCAGAGGATCGGCTAGAACCTACTCTAGAACAAGTAGCTAAATTAGGCACCGTTAATAGTCGTAATATCACTGCTGAAGATGTAGGCGATCGCCTGGTAGATTTCCAAGCCAGATTAACTAATTTGCAAAAAACTGAAGCCAATTTGCAAAAAATTATGGATCGGGCTGGTTCAGTCAGAGATGTGCTTAGTGTTGCCCAAGAACTGAGTAATGTCAGACAAACCATAGAACAAATTGATGCCCAACTGAAAAACCTCAAAAATCAAGTTGCTTATTCCACTATTACGCTGAACCTAGAAGCAGCAGTTTCTAGCACCAGTCCCCAACCTGACTTGGGTTTGCAAGTTAAGGAAACTTGGAATAACTCTACCCATTCTTTGAGGGCATTTTCCGTTGGCTTACTTAAACTGGGTATTTGGTTAATTGTTTACAGCCCCTATTTGTTAATTTTTGTTGCTCTTGTCTATGGCTTTAGGCGTTGGCGGCGAACTCATTCACCACGTTTGCCACAAACACCAGAGTCAACTATTTCTGACTAAAGTTGCATAAATTCTACATCTACCTTTGATAAATCTACACAGATAAACAGGGATTGAAATATCCCAAACTCTTATTGTCTGTACCTTTCTCTTAAAAAATTTTGTTTATCCTGTAGTCTCGATTACTTTAATACTTTTTCAAATGTAAAGAGCAATACAAAATATATGATGACAATTTTGATACAAATCTGTTAAGAATAGTTACAATAGTCGGCATACACGATAATATTTCTTATGGTAAATTCACTTGACAATAATCCACCCCATAAAGTAGTAATCGTTGGCGGTGGTTTTGGTGGACTTTATGCAGCAAAAACACTCGCCAAAGCAGCAGTAAACGTTACTCTGATTGATAAACGTAACTTTCATTTATTTCAACCCCTTTTATATCAAGTCGCCACAGGTGCGCTATCTCCGGCTGATATCTCCTCACCGTTGCGTTCTGTCCTCAGCAAGAGCAAGAATACGAAAGTGCTGTTGGGAGAGGTGAATAATATCGATCCAGAAGCGCAAAAAGTGATTGTGGGTGACGAAGCAATACCTTACGATACGTTAATTGTCGCCACAGGTGCGAAGCATTCTTACTTTGGCAAAGATAACTGGGAAGAATTCGCCCCAGGCTTGAAAACTGTAGAAGATGCGATAGAAATGCGTAGTCGGATCTTTTCAGCCTTTGAAGCCGCAGAAAAAGAAACCGATCCAGAAAAACGCCGTGCTTGGTTAACTTTTGTAATTGTGGGTGGTGGCCCAACAGGTGTAGAGTTAGCTGGTGCGATCGCAGAATTAGCAAATCAAACTCTCAAAGAAGATTTCCGCAGCATCGACACTTCAGAAGCCAAGATTTTGCTATTAGAAGGTTTGGATCGGATTTTGCCACCCTTTGCACCAGAGTTATCACAAGAAGCAGAAGCATCTCTAACGCGGTTGGGGGTGGTTGTGCAGACAAAAACATTGGTAACAAATATTGAAAATGATATTGTTACCCTCAAACAAGGCGATGAAGTTAAAGAAATTGCCTCAAAAACGGTATTATGGGCAGCAGGTGTAAAAGCTTCCGCAATGGGAAAAGTGCTAGCAGAACGCACAGATGCCGAATGCGATCGCGCTGGACGGATTATCGTTGAACCTGACTTGAGTATTAAGGGACATCCCAATATTTTTGTAATTGGCGACTTAGCAAATTTTTCTCATCAAAATGGTAAACCGCTACCTGGTGTTGCACCTGTAGCCAAGCAAGAAGGTGAATATGTAGCAGCACTAGTCCAAAAGCGGCTTGTAGGAAACAATTTGCCACCCTTTGCTTATACCGATTATGGTAGTTTGGCAATGATTGGGCATAATTCTGCTGTAGTCGATTTGGGCTTTACCAAGCTGAAAGGTTTCGTTGCATGGCTGTTTTGGCTATTTATTCACATCTACTTCTTAATTGAATTTAACAACAAATTAGTAGTAATGATTCAGTGGGCATGGAGCTATTTCACCCGTAATCGCGGAGCAAGATTGATTACAGGTAAAGAATCAATTACGGAATTTGTAATTAGCGATCACAACAATTATTCAGCCGATAATAAACAACCGGTAAATGTCTAGTTGGGAATTTGTCATTTGTCATTAGTCAGTAGTTATTCTCCTCTGCTCCCCACTCCCCGCCCTCATAAATTAGCAGTAAGCTATTTGAGGGCGTTTTTTCATATCTACATAATGGCGACTATTAACGACAACTACCTGAAACTGAAAGCGGGTTATCTGTTTCCAGAAATTGCTCGGCGAGTGAATGCCTTTGCAGAAGCAAACAGTAATGCTAAAATCATCCGGCTGGGTATTGGTGATGTTACCGAACCGCTACCGGAGGCTTGCCGCACAGCGATGATTAAAGCTGTGGAAGAAATGGGCGATCGCAATACCTTCAAAGGCTACGGCCCAGAGCAAGGCTACGCTTGGTTACGGGAGAAAATTGCAACTCAAGATTTCCAAGCACGAGGAGCCGACATAGATGCTTCCGAAATCTTTATCTCCGACGGTTCCAAGTGCGACACAGGCAACATTCTAGAAATCTTTGGTCATGACAACGTAATTGCCGTTACTGACCCAGTTTACCCTGTGTATGTAGACACTAACGTTATGGTGGGAAATACTGGGGATACCAACGACAAAGGCGAATTTGAGGGTTTAGTTTATCTACCAATTACGGCTGATAACAACTTCACCGCCGAGATTCCCTCAAAGAAAGTCGATTTAATTTATCTCTGCTTTCCTAATAACCCCACTGGCGCAACTGCTACCAAGGAATATCTCAAAACATGGGTAGACTATGCTAAAGCTAATAATTCGATTATTTTCTTTGATGCAGCTTACGAAGCTTATATTACCGATCCGTCGCTTCCTCACTCAATTTATGAAATTGCAGGTGCAAGAGAAGTTGCGATCGAATTTCGGTCTTTCTCCAAAAATGCAGGTTTTACAGGAACTCGTTGCGCGTTAACTGTAGTACCGAAGACACTCACAGCAAAAGCCGCCGATGGTTCCGATGTCGAACTGTGGAAACTGTGGAATCGTCGCCAATCTACCAAATTCAACGGCGTTTCTTACATTGTCCAACGGGGAGCGGAAGCGGTTTACTCCGAAGAAGGACAAGCACAAATCAAGGGATTGGTGAGTTTCTATCTAGAAAACGCCAAAATTATCCGTGAGAAACTCACAGCCGCCGGATTATCAGTTTATGGAGGCGTGAATGCACCTTACGTCTGGGTGAAAACGCCTAATGGTTTGTCCAGTTGGGAATTCTTTGATAAGTTGCTGCAAACTGTCAACGTTGTAGGGACACCTGGTTCTGGTTTTGGTGCTGCGGGTGAGGGTTACTTCCGCATATCGGCGTTTAACAGCCGGGAGAATGTCGAAGAGGCGATGAAGCGGATTACCGAGAAGTTTAAGGTGTAGAGCGATCGCTTTTAGTCGCTTTTGTTAAACTCATTTTATTAATCTAAAGGTTACGGTGGGCTGTATTATCCACCGCAACCTGACAGATATTGAATTTTGAATCTTGAATTGGAGCGAAGCGACGTGACTCCTGCCATCCCCGTTTTCAAACCTGTTAGCCAGATGCAGTTAGCGCCTGGTAGCACAGTAACAATTCCAGATGTTAAGTGGGAAGAATTTGAATCTATATTACAAGAATTGGGAGAAAAAAGAACTACACGAATTGCCTACAGCCAGGGTACTTTAGAAATTATGGCTCCTTTACCAGAACATGAAATACCCAAAGATTTAATTTCTGATATTGTCAAAATATTGCTAAAGGCTAAAGATATCAGATATCAACCTTTTGGTTCCACCACCTTTAAAAAGCAAGGTTTAGCAGGAGTTGAACCTGATGCTTGCTTTTATATTCAGAATTATCAACAAATGATTGGTCGTCGCCGCTTACAACCTGACGATCCGCCGCCTAATTTAGCAATTGAAACTGATGTCACATCAAAAACTACTCTTGATGCTTATGAAGCCATTGGAGTTCCAGAACTATGGGTTTACGATAGCGGGAGCCTTTCTATTTATTTGTTGAAAGAGGGGAAATACATAAAATCTGACACCAGTCCTAATTTTGAAGATATAGCTATTACTGAGATTATCCCTGCTGCTGTGGAACGTAGCTGGCAAGTAGGAAGTTTTCAAGCTTTGGAAGAATTGGAAGCGATGATTTAGTAAATAATCAAGTAATTAAGTGCAAACTTACTTACTTCATAGCGAAGCATATAAACAAATTGTACATAGTTATTTCCATATTTGGATCTATAATTTTTGGCAAAATATGCATTAGCATCTCATCTGGTAGAAAGTGTGATGTCTACAACAAGCTGCTTTACGTCTACACATTTAGATAAAAATTAGATAAATACCAGGTTATATGGAAGTATGTCACTCCTTAATAGGAAGATAAGGAGAAATATCTCTCAAATTCAAAAATTCAGGTTCAGACGCGCAAGCTATCTGCCAAAATTTAACAGCAGGTACTTCAATTAGTGCTATATGTTCAAGATTCAGAAACATAGTGCTACCTTCCTCATCATACTCTTGTATAAATCTTGTACCTTGATGTGCTTCAGGATATATACTCGGATCTCCAGCAATATTTCGCAAACTTTCTAGGTTTGAATAAAGGTCTTCATTTAAATAATGAAATGTTTGAGTTCCATCGAGCCAGTAGACTTTAAGGTAATTAAATTCTTCCCATGAATCACAATTATCATATTTTACTTGTAACTCCTTTTCAATAGACTGAATTACCTTAGCTAAAGTCTCAGAAATATTAAATGTTGCAGCAATATCTTCAACAGTTGCATTTGGCTCATCAAGAATATCCCAATCAGTCAATACTCGATAAATTTCAGGATGGTAGAATATAGGAGATTCTTCTTTAGCATCAGTATATAAATCACATCTTTTTAAAGCTTTTAAATTAATAAAAATTATATAGTTATTCATTGTCTCGATATCCATCCACTGAAACTGATGGACTGGCTCATCTTCTGGCTTTTGTAAATACCAATAAACAGACTTTGCTGCCTGTTTATCAATTGGATAATCAAGTGATTTTTGAAGTCCTTGGAGATTAAATTTTATACCTCCGAAATGATAAACTATATTTATATCTGATTTAGCAAAAAATGAGTCAGGATAACCGGAACGCTTTTGTTTAGAGACTCCTATAATTTCGTCAATTGAGCAATTAAGAACAATTGCGAGGTCTTTCAGTGCCGCAGGGGGAATTTCCATTTTACCTTTTTCCCAAAGCTGAATTGTCTCTTGTGTTATTTTGAGCATTTCAGCTAGAGAAGCGTGAGACAAGTTTCGCTCTTGAAGTATTTGCTTTAGTTGATTCATGTATAAATTTTATCCCTAAATATTTTTTTGTCTGCTTCAAACTCGAACTGGCTATACTCTTAAATTAAAAACAAAACTGCTGCCGCAGTACTGCTGTGGATACTAGTATCGTACAGTATACCCTTGACTTAACTTACCCAGAACTTTGGTATATGCGATCGCCTTCATGTCGTGGTTGTAAAATTAGCATTTTGGGTATAGTTGGCAGAATTAGTTTCTAGCTCTGAATACATAGCAAATAGTTCGCTAAAAACCTCCTCCCCATTAATCTCTCCACTACTAATAAATCGTTCTACTTCAACCGAACCATCCTCAAAAAATTCCACTTCCCATCGTTCTCCAGCCACCGCCACATTTACCATAATAGTTTCATCGCGATGATGAGCTAAAGTGTAACTAATTGTCTCTTGTTCTAATTGACTTAGAAAGGTAATTAGTTTGCCAAATCCATGATTCTTCATTTATCAAACCTCTTATCGCTTAATAACTTGCGAACAACTTTAAAACCCAGTTGATTTACCTCAGCACCCGCTTCAATCTCTTCCCATAACATTTCACAAAACTCATCCCAACTGGGCGATTCTTCCGGGAGTGGAGCTTGTCTTATACTACCCTTCTTGTATTTCAGGATTTCAGACACCTTTTGCCCAGCAAATTTATGTGCGATTTTCCCCTCTCTTTTTGATTGAGTGGCTACTTTCCTTTATACAATAGCGATTTCTGACTATGCGATGCCTACGGTAGTAAAATACGCACTTTCCCAATTATTCATTCATTGCATCAAAAAATTATTCTTAAGAATTATTTCCTCCTTCTTTGCCATCATCAGGTAAACCAATTTTTGGCTCAACTTTTTCTCGTCCATAATTAGCCAAAGTCACCCCTTCTTCTAAATATACAGCAGAGTATTTACTCAACCCAATACGCTGTGCTGAGTAAATTCCAGAATGACCTGAAAATAAGTAGCTAACTACACAACCAATACCAATAAATACCCCCGATTCCAGACCAAATAATTCAATTCCCATTAAGGTGGATGCCAAAGGTGTATTTGCTGCACCCGCAAACACAGCCACAAATCCCATTCCTGCTAGCAGTGGTGCAGGTAATGCTAAAAGCAACGACAAAGCATTACCTAAAGTTGCACCAATAAAAAACAAAGGTGTCACTTCTCCTCCTTTAAAACCTGCTCCTAGAGTTAAAGCAGTCATACCCAATTTGGCAGCAAAATCCCAAGGAGATAGCTGAGTATAGAAAGAATCAACAATGGTTGGGATACCAAGCCCAATGTACTTGGTTGTTCCACTCAATCCAACAATTGCTGCTATTATCGCACCGCCTATCAAAGGACGTATTGGAGGATAGGATATCTTAGCTTTAAATAAGTGGCTAATTTGGTGAGTTACTTTAGCAAAGAATCTCGCGACAATTCCAAAAATTGTACCTGCGATAATCGCAGAAATCAATCCCCAAATTGTGAGCGTCGGTATAGACTGAGCGTGTCGGTATGCTGTATGATGTAAAGCTAATAGTAAAGTTACTTGATTTCCAACGATCGCAGCAATTAAAGAAGGAAAAAGAGCGTCGTAATGAATTTTACCAATTGCTAAAACTTCTAGACCAAATACGGTTCCAGCTAAGGGAGTACCGAAAACTGAAGCGAATCCCCCACTGATACCTGCCGTTAACAGAATTCTGCGATTAGCCCCTTGAAAATGCAATATTTTAGTTAACTGGTCTGCCAAAGAAGCACCCATTTGTAATGCTGTACCTTCACGACCGGCTGAACCACCAAAAAAATGGGTAAGGTCTGTTCCTAATAAAACAAGAGGAGCCATACGAAAAGGAATAATATTTTTGGGGTTATGAATTTCTTCGAGTAAAAGGTTATTTCCTGCTTCTACAGTCCGACCAAATTGATGATAAATCCAACCACTCAAGAAGCCACCAAGAGGAAGCAAGGCGATAATCCACCGATGTGATTCTCGCCAATCAGTTGCCCATTCTAATGATGCTAAAAGAGCCGCAGAAGCTGTTCCAGCAAGAATGCCAACGACAAAGGAGATGGGCAACCACTTGATTAAGTGGGGTAAGGCAATAAATGGTTCAAACTGACGAAGGTGTTTCATACCATGACTCCTTGAGGTGCGATTTGTAGAGAGATACTTTCTACAGGGGAGTCAGGTAATGCATTTAGCCAAGCCCTACTCTCCCGCAGTTAGCAAGGAAAGTAGGAGCCATCAGCCTTCCAGTGATGAATTTTCGGACTGGAAAGGCGGTTTCGGCGAGCTCCATCGCCATTGATTTGATTTCAAATCAAGGATACCATTTTTGCTTTTCAATATTTGTTTTTTTGAGAAACTAACAATAATACAGCTGCCAACGCAAACACGCTTCCAGTAATAAATGTCGCCTCTGCTCCCAGTGTTTGCCACAATCCACCAGCTAGCAAACTGGCAGGTAAAAGCGCTAATCCCACAGCCAAGTTGAGGAATCCAAAAGCAGTGCCACGCAGATTTGCAGGTATACTATTTGCCACTAGCGCCAATAGCAATCCTTTACTCATGCCCAGATGGAGACCATAAAGGGCAAACAATCCCCAAGCTTGCCAAGGTGTCTGCACAAAAGCGAAACCCAGATAGACTAAAGCGTATAAAAGAAATCCGCCTACCAGTAACCCAAATTTACCCACGCGATCGGAAAGTATTCCTAATGGGTAGGCGCTGAATGAGTAGGCAATGTTCATCACCATTAATGTCAATGGTATAAGTGAGGCAGAAATGCCTGTTTGTTCTGCTCGCAGCAACAAAAAAGCATTGCTGGAGTTGCCTAAATTGAATAACAATGCCACTGCTACAAGTACCCAGTATCCTTGACTCAAGCTGCGTAAAGCTTGCCATTGCAGAGGATTGCTTCGGTTTCCTTGAGTTTCACTTGTTTGTGGTTCGCGTACTCCTACTGTTAATAAAGCGACTGCGAAAAATCCAGGGATGAGTGCTAGCCAAAAAACCAGGCGGAAGTTGTTTTTGGAAGCAGTCATCAGGGTGAATGCTGCCAAAGGCCCCAAAAATGCTCCGATAGTATCAAGGGATTGACGCAATCCATAAGCTGCACCGCGTACCTCTGGATCGGTGGAATCGGCGACTAAGGCATCGCGGGGCGCTACCCGAATACCTTTACCAATGCGATCGCCAAATCGAGCTATTAACACCCCAGTTGGACTGCTAGCTACAGCAAATAGTGGTTTAACAAAGGTGGATAAGCCGTACCCAAACACCGCTAATCCTTTACGATGTCCTAGATAATCACTCAACGCTCCCGAAAAGATTTTTAAAACTGAGGCTGTTGCTTCTGCAATGCCTTCGATGATGCCCACAGTCAAAACATTCGCCCCTAAAACTGATACCAAAAATAAGGGCAATACAGAATTAATCATCTCAGAGCTAATATCTGTCAGCAAACTGACAAATCCCAATACCCAAACAGTGCCGGGAATTGTCTGGAAAAATTTATTTTGTAGTTGCATATTTCCTGTTTACCTGACTGGCTTTTACTACATCAACTCTGTAATTCTTGAGAACCAATAAGTGAGCTTCCGACTTTATGATTCAGACTCATAATTTTCTGCAATGCAACAGTTGTTTCATAAGTAGACTAACAATAAAATCGATTTAATGCAACACCTGTTACAATCTATCTATGGACAGAAAGTGTTGGAACTTATTGGTGTACAAAGTACCCGCACAGCCTTCAACGCAACGGGTGTATGTTTGGCGTAAACTCAAGGGCTGGGGCGCACTTTATCTACAGCAGTCGGTGTGCGTGCTACCGCATAGAGAAGACTTGCAACAATATTTAGCAGAATTGAAAGCAGACATTACAGCAGGTGGTGGTGAAGCAGATTTATTGATTATTTGGATTGATGAACCCGATCAAAACGCTATGTTGGTAAATCGTTTTCAACAGCAGGCAGATCGAGAATATCAAGAGTTTTTGGGGCAATGTCGGGATTTGCATAGCGAATTGAGCGAGGAACGGAAAATAGGTAATCTCACCTTTGCAGAATTAGAAGAAAACGAGGCGGAATTAAATAAACTGCGTTCTTGGTTGCCTAAAATCCGCGATCGCGATTTGTTTGATGCCCCAAAATACTCACAAGCCACTGAAGCTTTGAACGCGTGCGAATTAGATTTTCAGCTATTTTCCCAACAAATATATCAAGCAGAAGGAATAGACTCAGAATCTTTATAAGTAAATCGATCTTAACTAATGGTGTATACATAGCCTAATTTAAGCATCACCATTGTAATTTCTGCCTATAGATAGATGTTGTTTTTACTATTTATTAACGTTGATTCTATAATTAAATTAGTACTATTAAAACTTAAGTAGGAAAACCGTACTTATCTGATAGGTTTTCTATACCATATTTCTAAGTTTAGCTGGATAAAATCAAAATATAGCTGAAGTAATGCTGTTTTCGGAAAAATTTACACAGCATTAGCAGGAGAGCAAAAACATGACAAATCAATTGAAAACGGCTACTTTGCTTGCTGCACTAAGTGGTCTTTTGATTGCAATTAGTTACTGGGTAATTGGCGGTTCTAGTGGTTTGATTATCGGGATTGGCTTGGCAGCAGCAACCAACCTGTTTTCTTGGTATCAATCAGATAAAATTGCCCTAGCAGTATACCAGGCGCAACCTGTGAGTGAAAGGGAAGCACCAGGACTTTATCGGATGGTGCAGAGATTGAGCGATCGCGCTAACATTCCCATGCCTAAAGTTTATATCGTTCCTAGCCCTGGTGCTAACGCCTTCGCTACAGGGCGCGATCCAGAACATGCTGCTGTAGCTGTCACTGAAGGTATTTTAAATATATTGCCAGAGGATGAACTCGAAGGCGTTATCGCCCACGAGCTAACCCATATTATTAATCGTGACACTCTCACTCAAGCTGTTGCTGCTACGGTGGCTGGTGCGATCTCATTCTTAGCCCAAATGGTTAGTTACAGCTTATGGTTTGGCGGTGGTTCGCGAGATGACAACAGAGGTGGAAATCCAATAGGAGTTTTATTAACAGTTATGCTTGCGCCACTGGCTGCGACAATTATCCAGTTAGCAATTTCGCGCACGCGAGAATTTTCTGCTGATGCCGGTTCTGCGAGATTAACTGGTAATCCCCGCGCTTTAGCTAGGGCATTGCAACGCTTAGAAGCTTCAGCAAAGCAAATGCCTTTAAATGCCAATCCAGCTTATGAGCCGTTATTAATTATCAATTCCATTTCTGGACAGTTTTTAGGTAACTTATTCTCCAGTCACCCAGCTACAGAAATGCGAGTTGCAGCATTGCTGAAATTAGAGCAACAACTGCCAACAAAAGCTTATTAATTTGTCATTAGTCATTTGTCACTTGTAAAATAAATAAATGGCTAATGACTATTAAGATAGAGTGCAATTTTTATTGGAGAGTAAACTTTGCAATTAAGGATGTTTTAAGTATGAATTCTAACAATATCGAATCTACTGAATCCATAGTAATTGTAAAAATCAGTTCTGAAACCGACAAATTAGTGGAAACCGAAATGGCTGGTGAAACTGATGAGGTGAAGCGCGAAACCAAAGCGTTAATTGAGGCGTTAAAAAGACGCGCTCAAGCTGAGGCTGATTCAGCAGGTACTCTCACCCGTGAAACCTATTTGAAAGTCGTGCGCCAAGCAAGGGAATTAATTGAAGGAAGGAAACTGATGCAACGCGATCGCTTAGAAAGCTCTTGGGCGGTAATTCAAGATGAAGCTGAGAGAAACTGGCACTTATTGATGAAAGACTTAATAGACTTTAACTTTCGCCTGCAAAAGGCTGTAAAAGCTGCTTGGGAAACCTTCAATAATCCTTATTCTCGTTAAAGAGGGTGCGATCGCAGAAAACTGAAGTGACTTATTTGGGTAATTAGAATACTAATTCAGTATTCAAAAATTATCTTTCTTGGGGAGATAAGGGAGAAAATACTACCTCTTCTCCCCCATCTGTTTTAAGCACATCGCAATTCGACGATTTTCTATTTTTTCTGCTTCAAGTGATAGAGTGCTAATAAGGAGCAAAAAGCACAAAATTGTTGTTGGTTAGTGACAAGCCAGGAGATAATTGTGCAAACTGTACCTGACTATAGACACCTGCACTACCATCCTCATCAAAGAACAATCCACCTGTAGTCGAGTTATAAATAAATAGCTGATTACTTGTGGTTGCAGATGCTCCGATTGTAAACTGACTTGTCTTAAGTACACCTAGTGATAAATCGCGACTAGGAAAACCACGAGTTGATATCTCAATTAGTTCATTAGTGGCGTCAAAGTCATAAAGGCGCTCGACGCCTTCACTGAAAGTATTGAAAACAAAGGTATCAGTACCAGCTCCCCCATAAAGGCTATCATTACCGCTGTCACCTATAAGGATATCATTACCATTACCACCTTTGAGGGTATCATTGCCACTACTACCGTCGAGGGTATCATTGCCATTATTCCCCACAATCAAGTCATCATAGTAGGAACCTGAAATATTTAATCCTTCTATATTTTGGTAGCTAACTAGTCTCCTACCCGCTATAATTTCTCCCTTGTTAGTAGTAGGATTAAATGTTGTTGTGATTCCTGTGGTAGCATTGCTGTAATCAACTCTCAACAAATCGTCACCTTTACCGCCGTCTATCGTATCTTTGCCACCACTATCTATGGAGAGAGTATCGTTGCCATTGCTCCCCACAATGTTGTCATCGTAGGCTGTATCTAAGATATTTAATCTTTCAATATTCTGATAACTAACTTGATACTTACCTGCTGTCATTGAGCCAATGTTAGTAGTGGCATTAAATGTTGTTGTGATTCCTCCAGTAGCATTGCTATAATCCACGGAGAGTAAATCGTCAGCCTGACCTCCATCTACTGTTTGAGTCACTAAATAAGAGCGGACAGTATCTGGGGATGAGGTGCTTAGATACAAGGAATCATTGCCATCGCCACCAGAGAGTAAGTTATTGCCTGTTGAAATCTCAGCACGTAATGTATCGTCACCAGTGCCACCGTTGAGGGTATTATTACCTGAAGAGGGATGGAAAGTATCTCCAATGTAGGTTCCGGTTCCGATGACAATGCCAGAGATCGAGAGTAAATCATTGCCATCGCCACCAGAGAGTAGGTTGTTACCTGTTGAAATCTCAGCAAGCAAGGTATCATCACCAATGCCACCGTTAAGGGTGTTATTGCCTGAGGAGCTAAAAATATATTCCAGTCTATAACCATCAACGCCAGAGGTGGAAAGATAATCATTGCCATCGTCTCCAGAGAGTAAACTATTACTTTTTGGAGACTCAGCACGCAATGTATCGTCACCAGCGCCACCATTGAGGGTATTATTACCTGAGGAGCCAATAAAGTCGTGTCCCTCAGCAATAGGAAGCTCAGAGGTGAAGAGATAATCATTGCCATCGCCGCCAGAGAGTAAATTATTGCCTTGTGAACCCAGAGCATACAATGTATCGTCACCAGCGCCACCATCGAGGGTGTTCTTGCCTGTTGAAGAGTCAACATTGAAAGTATCGTTACCAATACCACCAACAAGGGAATTATTGCCAGTATCCTCAACGAGGATGTCATTCCCTACGCCACCAATAAGAGTATCATTGCCTACACCACCCCGCAGTAAATCATTGCCACTTTTGCCATCAATAAGATCGTCACCCCCCTGACCATTGATGACATCATCTGAGTTGTCAAAGCCGCTAACATTATTGTTCAGATCGTTAAGGAAGGTGACTGTGTTCTTGTTGAAGATAGTACCTTGAGTGGAGTTGGCATTGAAGACATCAAAGCTGTCAGTAATGGTAGTTTGCCCAGAAAACAGGATATTGCCCAAGTCTACAGTCGCTCCTGTAGATAAGCTTAGGTTATCCAGGTTTTCTAAAGCAAAGTTTTGTAGGATGATTTTGGGACTATTGTCCGCGTCAAAGGTGATTTCTAGATTGCTGCCATTTTGAGTCAGCACTAAATTTTGAGCAGTTAAGCCTCGCCAGCGAAATTTAGGGTGTCTACTTCGGCAATTACTGCTGCTGTTGGATTAATTCCTTTACCTACCCCACCGAAATCAGTGATTATATCACTACTTGCACCCGGGCTATAAATGTCGTAAACAAATGTATCCTTGCCACCGCTACCCGTTAAAGTGTCGTTACCAAGACTAGCTATGATGGTATCGTTGCCATTGCTCCCCACAATGTAATCATTGTAGGATGTGCCTGAGATATCTAATCGTTCAATATTCTTATAGTTAATCTGATATATGCCTGCTGTAATCGAGCCAGTATTAGTAGCATGATTGAAAGTCGAAGTGATTGCCTCAGTCGTATTGGAATTGACGGTTAACAAATCGTCACCTGTCCTTCCGTTTACCGTTTGAGTTGCTAAGGAAGAGGGAGCAGTATATGGAACAAACAAACTGAAGGAGTCATTGCCATCCCCTCCATTTAGGATGTTGCTACCCCGAACTCCAGGGGTGTAAAAGTAATCATTGCCATCTCCACCTGAAACCGTATTGTTGCCAGTAGAGTAGCTAATATCAAGGTAGTCATCCCCTGCATCCCCTGTGAGAATGTTATTTCCAGAAGAATAGGAAGCATCAAGGGTATCATTGCCCAGACCACCAATGAGAGTATTGTTGCCCGTACCACCCCGCAGCAAATCGTCACCACTTAATCCATCAATTTTGTCATTGCCCCCTGACCATTCACCACATCATCTGAGTTGTCTAAACCTGTAATGTTGTTATTCAGGTCATTGAGGAAGGTTACTGTGTTCTTGATGCCGATGCTTGTATCAGTTGAGTTGGCATCCAGGACATCAAAACTATCAGTGATACTAGTTTCCTCAAACCCATTAAACAAGATATTGCCTATGGCTGGTCTTGTACTAGAAGCTTTCAGGTTATCTAAGTCTTCTAGTTTGAAGTTTTGTAGGATGATTTTTGTGGTATTATATACGTTTTCAAAAGTGATTTCTAGATTGTTACCATTTTGGGTGAGTAGCAAATTTCGCGCATTCAATTCATCCAAAAATTCGATAGTATCGACTTCCGCAATTACTGCTGCTGATGGATCTGTTTCTTTACCTACACCACCGAAATCAGTGATTATATCAGTGCCACCGCCTGACCTATAAAAAATAAATGTATCTTTGCCGCCCCCACCCGTTAAAGTATCGTTGGCACCATAACCTGTAATGATGATATCATTCCCAGCTTTACCGTTAATTATGTTGGGGTCGTTAGTGCCGTATAAAGTGTCATTTCCATTGGTTCCAATGATAGTATGTGTCATTACTTTCTTTTTCCTTAATAGATGTTTGGCAGTAACTTTAGGTTTTCAACTTTTAGTGTTTGAAGGCACAAAAGTTCGCCGAAAATTGAGGCTTTCGACATACTTTTCTCACTCTTGAAGGTGACAAATTTTTGATGAATATCCTCCTTTCGATCGACTTGCAAATATTACTTATCCAAGCACTTATGACTATCTAAGTCTTAAAGTCGTCTAAAATTCATCAGCGTGTAGATTCGCAAAAAACTAGTTTCAAGCTAATTTCAATCATTCTTCATCGTCACATAGGCAAACATCTGCCATAGACATTGCTAAAGAAGAGCTGAAAAATTGAGCTTGAATGTCGAAAATCCACAACTCATAATTTAGTTATTTTGTCAATGCGTAAGTCTTCTTACTACTAGCCCTTTCCAAGTGAACATTTGTACTACAAAAGAAATGAGATTTTAACCTATTTTTGGTATTTTGGCGGCTGCGATCGCTTAATTTACAATCCCAAAATTTAGAGTTTAATCCATAAATTCTTTGTTCAATTCCAGTCGAAGCCTGAAATGCCGTAAAAAACTCGATAGTACATATGTTCACCTTAAAAGGGCTAGTCTTACTAATTAGAAAATAGGGAACACTTGATGGGCTATAGGGAAAGGAATCTTTGTCCTTCACCCTTGGTATTTGGCTTCAAAATAGGAAATATCTAATAAATAGCCTATACGATAAAAGCGTAAATATTCACTACTCTCGGTTTCACAAATAGGAAATAAGCAGTGTTACCAAACAAGCCCCCCGCTAGTAATCAAACTCAACGCTGGACATTTGCTCAACTTTTTGGACTGGTAAAGCGTAATCCCTTAATGATTTCGCAGTGGGTTATCTGCTGGATAGTCGTGGGGACTGCTGGTGGTCTATTTGCAGCGTTGTACTGGAATATTCTAGAGTTTTTAACTCACAGACTCCAGCGATTTGAGGGTTTTAGCCTGCTGATAGTGATGCCACTTAGCGGTTTAGTTATTGGTCTGGTGATTCATTTTTTGGGAAATCCCGGTGAAATCGCTGTGATTGTTGATAATATTCATTTTCGTGGCGGCCGCCTAGATGTTCGCAAAAATCCTTCAATGATTCTTGCTTCTCTAGTCAGCATCTCGGCAGGCGGTAGTGCTGGCCCAGAAGCACCACTGGTACAGGTAACAGGTTCTTTTGGTACTTGGATTGCCGATCGCTTAAAACTCCAAGGTGAAGACCTCAGAACCATGAGTTTAGCAGCAATGGCGGCTGGCTTCACTGCCTTGTTTGGCTCACCTCTTGGCGGTGCGATGTTCGCTTTAGAGATTTTGCACCACGAGCATATTGTGGAATATTACGAAGCTTTAATGCCAGCCATTGTTTCGAGTTGCGCTAGCTATCTGGTGTTTGCAGCAATTACACATTTGGGTATTGCCCCCACTTGGCATTTTCCTCAGTATCACTTAGAAAGGATTGATGATTTTGCGATCGCGATCGCCTTTGGAATTATCGGGGCAGTGGCGGGATGGATTTTTATGGGTATTTTTCGCGGCTGCGATGCCTTTTGGCAAGCCGTTTCACGTTTGGGCATTTCACCAACTCCTGTTCCCATTTATGTGCGCACAACACTAGCAGGAGTAGGACTTGGCATTTTAGCAGTTTTATTACCCCTCACCCGTTATTTTGGACATGAAGAGTTAGATTCAGTCCTGAGAGCTAACTTTGGTGCTGTTTTTCTCTTAACTCTAGCTCTTGGGAAAATGGCTGCCATTAGCATTACAGTAACAGGTGGGTGGCGCGGTGGATTCATCATTCCCCTATTTTTCACTGGTGCTTGCATTGGTAAAGCAGTAGCAGTCTTAATTCCAGGACTCGATCCTGCCCTGGCGATGATTTGTACAATGGCGGCTGTCAATGCCGCCGTAACCCGCACACCGATAAGTACGACTTTGCTACTATCAAAACTGACTAACTTGAGTCCCCTTACGCCAATCCTTTTTGCCAGCTTGATGGGATTTTTTCTTGCCCCTAAAGTTCCCCTGATCGCATCTCAACTCAAATCCCAGAGAGAAGCTACGGATTGAACAAGCGGCTGAGTTAGCTGCCCAGGCAATAAAAAGCAATATATGCTAAGATTGTATCAAATTATAGCAATTATTCAAGAGCAATTTAGAATAATTTTGCGCTTTGTTGAGTAAACAAGCTAAAATCTACGATTTTTGGAGATTTTTAGGTTATGACAACCTCACAGGAGAGGATTATCCCGACAGACTTGCGAAACGAAATGTCGCAGTCTTATCTGGAATACGCCATGAGCGTGATAGTGGGTCGGGCGCTGCCAGATGCCAGGGATGGTCTAAAACCTGTGCATCGTCGCATTCTCTACGCAATGCACGAGCTAGGTCTGCTCCACGATCGCCCCTTTAAGAAATGCGCCCGTGTAGTGGGTGAAGTATTGGGTAAATATCACCCCCACGGTGACACAGCTGTGTATGATGCTTTGGTGCGGATGGCGCAGGATTTTTCCATGCGATCGCCCCTAGTTAACGGGCATGGTAACTTTGGTTCGGTAGACAACGATCCGCCAGCCGCCATGCGGTACACAGAATGCCGCTTGCAAGCTTTAACTAGTGCTGGGCTACTCCACGACATCGAGTATGAAACCGTAGATTTCGCCGATAACTTCGACGGTTCCCAGCAAGAACCGACAGTTTTACCCGCACGGATTCCGCAGTTATTGCTCAACGGTTCTTCTGGGATTGCCGTGGGCATGGCCACCAACATTCCGCCCCACAACTTGGGCGAATTAATTGATGCTTTGGTGGCTGTCATCCACAATCCAGAAATCACCGACATCGAATTAATGCAGTATGTCCACGGCCCAGACTTTCCGACTGGGGCGCAGATTTTGGGAACATCTGCTATTCGAGAAGCTTACACCACCGGACGTGGTTCTATTACCATGCGTGGTGTCGCCAACATTGAAACCGTTGAACAACGGGGGCGACCAGATAGAGAAGCAATTATCATCACCGAATTGCCCTATCAAACCAACAAAGCGGCGCTGATTGAAAAAATTGCCGAAATGGTGAACGAGAAGCGTCTAGAAGGGATTGCAGATATCCGGGATGAAAGCGATCGCGACGGGATGCGAGTTGTCATCGAACTCAAGCGTGATGCTTATCCCCGTGTCGTGTTGAACAACCTTTACAAGCAAACACCACTGCAAGCCAACTTCGGCGCGAATATGCTGGCGTTGGTGAATAGCGAACCGCAAGTACTCACCCTCAAGCAGTTTTTAACCGTCTTCTTGGATTTCCGCATCGAATCCATTGCCAGACGCACCCGCTACGAACTGCGGAAAGCCGAGGAACGCGACCATCTCCTGCAAGGGTTATTAATAGCTCTATCTCATTTAGATCCAATTATTGTCTTAATTCGTCATGCTCCCGATGCACCCACAGCTAAAGGCGAATTAATCACAACTTACGGACTTTCAGAAGTACAAGCAGATGCGATCTTGCAAATGCAATTGCGGCGCTTGACTGCCTTAGAAGCAGACAAAATTCGTCTGGAACACGAAGAATTACAAGCGAAAATCACTGATTTACAAGATATTTTGGCACGCCGGGAGAGAGTGCTAGAAATCATTGAAACCGAAGTCACACAACTGAAAACTAGCTTCGCCACACCCCGCCGCACGGTGATTTTACCAGGGGAAGGGGAATTAGACGATCGCGACCTCATTGCCAATGAAAAAGCGATAATTCTGGTGACAGAGCAAGGGTACATCAAACGGATGCCAGTTAACACCTTTGAAGCCCAAAGCCGTGCTACCAGAGGCAAAGCCGCAGCCAAGGTGAAAGATGATGATACCATTGAGCATTTCTTAACTTGTTGCGATCACGACAGTATTTTATTCTTTAGCGAGCGTGGTGTTGTTTATTGCCTGAGAGCTTATCAAATTCCAGCGAGTTCGCGTACCAGTCGTGGGACACCAATCGTCCAGATGTTACCGATTCCCAAAGAGGAAAAAATCACCTCGATTGTACCGGTTGACGAGTTTAGCAGCGAAGAATATCTGGTTATGCTCACCAAAGGTGGCAATATTAAGAAAACCGAATTGGCAGCCTTTAGTCACATTCGCGCCAATGGTTTGATAGCCATTTCCTTAGAAGAAGGCGACCAACTCCGCTGGGTGAGACGCGCTAGAGTCGAGGATAGTGTAATCATTGGTTCTCGTAACGGGATGGCGATTCACTTCCGATGCAACCACGAACAACTGCGTCCTTTAAGTAGGGCGACTCGTGGAGTGAAAGCCATGAAACTCAAAAATAAAGATGAACTTGTGGGTATGGATATTCTCCCCGCAGCAATTCTGGAAAGTTTGGATGTTGCAGAAGCCGAAATTGAAGATATCGAAACAATCGAAACAATCGAAACAGAAGATATCGAAATTACCGAAATTACTGAAGAGTCCGCAGAAGTGTCTAGCAGTGGCATTGTTGGCCCTTGGGTGTTGGTAATTACAATGGGTGGATATGGTAAGCGCGTCCCAGTCGCCCAATTCCGGCTGCAAAATCGTGCTGGTCAGGGTTTAATGGCAACCAAGTTCAAAAACCGCAAAACTAAAGACAAGCTAGCAACCCTACGCATTGTTAACAACGATGATGATGAAATCATGATGGTGACAAATCGCGGTATTATCATCCGTCAAGCGGTGAATGCGATTTCTATCCAATCGCGATCGGCAACTGGAGTCAGAGTGCAGCGTTTAGATGAAGACGATGCTATTACCGGAGTAGCAATAATTCCACCTGATGCTGCCGATGCAGAAGAAGCAGAGTAAAAAGCAAGGGGAGCTGGCGTTGCAGGGGAGGCAGGGGGAGAAATTTATCTCTTTACTCCCTTGGTTAATTGCCTTAGCTAGCGGCATTTTAATGGGGTTAACCGTTGCCCCTGTAGGTGCATGGTTTCTGGCTTGGATTGCTCTAGTCCCCTTATGGGTGTTAGTTATCACTTCTGGCAAACCCAAAAACCAATCCCCCCCTGCTCCCTCATCTCCCCCTGCTCCCCCTGCTCTCTTCTGGGGTATAGGTTTTCACGGTGTCGCCCTCTGGTGGATTACCGGAATTCATCCCATGACTTGGTTGGGCGTTCCGTGGTTGCCAAGTTTGGCAATCACCCTTTTTTGCTGGGGATTTATCACTGTATTAGGAGGAATATTTGTTACTATTTGGGCGGCTGTAATGGTTCACCTGAGCGGGCAAAAACCGTGGCTACGTGTACTGATTGGTACAGCCGTCTGGTGCGGCTTAGAAAGTCTGTGGAGTGCCGGGCCTTTGTGGTGGAGTTCCCTTGCTTACACCCAAAGTCCGCATAATCTCGTAATTGTACATCTAGGGCAACTCTCTGGGCCTAATACTGTGACAGCAGCGATCGTTGCTTTTAATGGCTTAATTGCTGAAGCGTATATAAACCGACAAGATACCAAGATGTCCTTTGCGCCTCTGCGGTTCGTTAATAAATATTTGGCGATCGCCACAGGACTATTAATTACCCTACACCTTATTGGTTTTATCTTATATAGCCGTCCCATTGCTCAACCCCCAGAAGTAGCCTTAAAAGTGGGGATTGTTCAGGGTAATATTCCAAACCGACTTTTACGAAGTTCTGAAGGGTTTCGTCGCGCCCAAGAAAACTATACCAATGGATATCTAACTTTAGCAGACCAAGGTGTAGATGCAGTCCTGACTCCAGAAGGAGCCTTACCTATTTTCCAGCGTAACTTGCTGGAAACGGCCTTAGTCGCAGCCGTGAAGGAAAAAGGCGTAGTTGCTTGGATTGGAGCTTTTGGCGAACGGGGAGACAGTTATACAATTAGCTTGTTTACTTTCAACAGTAAGGGTGAAATTGTCAGCCGCTACGATAAGTTCAAGCTAGTACCCTTGGGAGAATATATTCCCTTTGAAGGAATTTTAGGCGGGTTAATTCAACGCTTGTCGCCTTTGGATGCACACCAAGTTGCTGGTTCAGCAAATCAGCTATTTGACACTCCTTTTGGTCGGGCGATCGCTAGTATATGCTATGAATCTGCTTTTCCCGAACAATTTCGCCGTCAAGCGGCGGCGGGTGGACAATTTATTATCAGTTCTTCTAACGATGCCCATTACACTGCATCCATGCCATTCCAGCATCATGCACAGGATATCATGCGGGCAATTGAAAGCGATCGCTGGTCAGCACGAGCAACTAATACCGGATATTCAGCCTTTATAGATCCTCATGGCAAAACCTTATGGATATCTGGATATAATACCTACGAAACTCATGCTGAAACAATTTATCGACGACAGACAAAGACTTTATATGTGCGTTGGGGTGATTGGTTGACACCGTTGTTGTTGATATCTTCTGGAGGAGCTTGGCTGCTAATTTGCGGTATAAAGAAATTGAACACGATAGATTTAATATTATGAGACGGTTTTTGAGGGAAAACTTTTCAATTTATTAAAATTATGCAGAAATTGGAGTTCAGAAGCGGTGAGGTCGCGCCATTGACCCAATTGTAGGTCATCTAATTGTAGGTGAGCAATGCTGACCCTGACCAGTCGCAAAGTCGGAAAGCCAACAGCCGCAGTCATGCGCCGAACTTGACGGTTTTTTCCCTCTGTCAAAGTCATTTCCAGCCAAGCTGTCGGTACATTTTTACGAAATCTAATTGGTGGAGTGCGTTCAGGTAGCCGTGGTTCTTCTGGTAGGAGCTTAACTTCTGCTGGTTGAGTGCGGTAATCTTGAATTTCCACACCTGTTTGCAACCTTTTGATAGCTTCTGCATCTGGAATTCGCTCTACCTGTACCCAGTAAGTACGTTTATGACCAAAACGCGGATGCGCAAGGCGATGTTGCAATTGTCCATCGTTTGTTAACAGCAGCAATCCTTCACTATCCCAATCTAAGCGGCCCACAGGATACACATCAGACACATCAATATAATCTTTTAGGGTGCTATGTGTAGGGGCATCTTTTGTAAACTGGCTGAGAACGCCGTATGGTTTGTAAAAAATAATATATCGGTAATGATTGGGCATGGGGCATTTGACTTCTGAATTCTCTTTTAACAATAAGTAAGTCGCTGTGAATATTTATCATCAGGTTCAGGCAGGAGGCAGGTGGTCACTGAGCGTAGTCGAAGTGAGGCAGGAGGGAGAAGGAAAGAGGGTTTTAGTCCACTTTACTTTTATTAACATAGTTTGATTTTTCCTGCCTGTTCTACTTAGAAGCAGAATTTATAAATCTTACTTTAAACTTATAAGTTATCAAATGGAAAATCAATCGCGGTTAAAACCACAACCTAAACAACGCATACAAACAGAGAAAGCTGCTAAAACTGAAACAATCTCAATTAGTAATTGAAATGACAAGGGAGCTAGAGCCAAACCCCAAATCAAAAGAATTGTCCCGCTGATCATAGCAGTAATGCGATTAATTTCATCTCTAGTATTGAAAACCAAGAATAATGTTCCCAAACCAATTAATAATAAGACTAAGCTACTCATAAACATATTCCTGACTTATACTTTTTCTTTGTGAAGCTGCATATACAGCAGAATCCAGGAGTAGAACACGCTTCATATCAGGTTTTGAGACGAACCGTTGTGTACTTTCCCTTTCTTGAAACCTGTTGTATTTAACTCCTGTAGTCCTACTGTTACTTGGGCGGACTAGAGGGCAGTCTTGTTATGTGCATCTTAATACAGAATGGGATAAACTCCAAGCTGGAAAATTGTAAAAACCTCACACAACTACAGCACAAGTTAACTGATGTCCTCAAATAAATTACACCTTCGATATCGGTAGATTGTATCATTCACCTAGCTGGATAATTTTTTCAGATGTTGCTATCATTTTGTTTCTGTCAAAATTGACTATTAGCCGATCGGCAAAACTATGAGAAATCAATGTGATGGAAATATATTGCATATTTGCAATAATTCGGCAAACATCGTAATTTTGAGCAGTTCCATTCAACCGAAGTGCGTAGGCGTAGCCCGTCGTAGACATCGCTTATTTAATACCAATTTTAAAAAATAATGCGACTGATACATACGGACATACCTTTGTTCTGTCTAGGTTTCCTAATTTTGAATTTTGAATGCGTGAATTTTGAATTGGTATAACTTATCCTGCCAGAGTAAACGATTAAAAAATATTTAAAAATGCCGCAACTACGCTCGTTGTAGACATCGCTTTTCTAAAGATCGAGGTATTATCTACTCGAACACCGTGCAGCATACATAAAGTCTGAGGTTTTGCATGAAAGTAGCAGTTTTCAGTACAAAAGCCTACGATCGCCAGTTCTTGTCAGCTGCAAATTCTCCTATTCAACACGAGTTAGTGTTTTTTGAACCCCGTTTAAATCGAGATACGGCTATTCTGGCTGCTGGATTTCCGGCGGTTTGTGTATTTGTCCACGATCAGGTTGATGCCCCAACTTTAGAACTTCTCGCCTCAGGGGGAACTAGTCTGGTTGTCCTTCGCTGTGCAGGGTTTAACAATGTAGACTTACAAGCCGCAGCAGATTTAGGAATTACCGTTGTGCGTGTTCCCGCTTATTCACCTTATGGGGTTGCAGAACACGCCGTCGGATTGATTTTGAGCTTAAATCGCAAAATTCATCGTGCTTATAACCGTGTCCGAGAAGGCAATTTTTCTTTAGATGGACTGTTGGGATTTAATTTGCATGAACGTACAGTGGGGATTGTTGGCACTGGCAAAATCGGTCTGATTTTAGGACAGATTATGAAAGGGTTTGGCTGTCACATACTCGCCTATGACGTTTATCGCAATCCCGAATTGGAGGCGCTGGGTGGAAAGTATGTAGAACTACCTGAGCTATTTGCCAATTCCGATATTATTTCCCTGCATTGCCCCTTGACTCCCGAAACCCATCACTTGATTAACACTGAGGCTATAAAAAAGATTAAGCCAGGTGTGATGCTAATTAATACTAGCCGAGGAGCGCTGATTGATACCCAAGCAGTGATTGAGGGATTAAAGTCTGGTAAAATTGGCTATCTGGCTGTAGATGTCTACGAACAAGAATCGGAGTTGTTCTTTGAGGATTTGTCTGGGCAAATTATTCAAGATGATATTTTCCAGCGTCTAACAACGTTCCCCAATGTACTAATTACCGGACATCAAGCCTTTTTTACAGCAGAAGCTCTCTACAATATTGCCGAAACAACTTTTGCTAATATTACCGATGTTGAACAGGGTCGTCCTTGTGCGAATGAAATTCGCGCCTAAATCTTTAGCAATCTCAAATCCCAAATTGTGTTAAGCTGTCACGCATTAAAATTGCACATCAACTAGTAAGGGTTGTCATTAGTCATTTGTCCTTAGAAACACAAATGACTAATGACTAATGACTAATGACGGTCTATACGGAGTTTGTGCAATATATAGAACCCATTTGATATCTATACAGGAGGGCAATCGAATTTGGCTGAACTACGAGCTAAGTTACAAATTTTATAGATTGATCGTCAGGATTTTTTTCTTGCTTTTTTTGTCGCTCAACACGACTGTATTGTAGGGTAATGTATCCGTTCCCAGCGGAATTGGCAGCTTAAAACTGGGGCTTTTATGATCGAGTTCGCCTAAATCAATGCTTTTCGTTATATTGCCATCTGTTGCAAGATTTGCGGTAAGTTCTCCTTTATAATCTTCAATTAAAAAGTCTCTAAAGAAAACGACTGCCCCACCCTCAGGATCTATACCAAGGATGACCGTACCGCTGAAAGTTGTGCCTTTTCGTTCTTCATCAATCGTTGCCACTGTGATTTCCGAGGGGTCTTGACCGGACTTATCTGCCATAAACTTTTTCCTGGGCGAATTCTCAACAATTGAAAATGATTTTACAAGAGCGCTATGGGCGATCGCAAAACTCTTAGGACGTATTTCTGCAAGGGAAGTCAATCATGATTAGGGTCGTCCACTATGGTTTTTTTTTACTTGTTCACGCACCCTGTGGTGCAAATTGGTCATAATATTATCAAGGATACCCTCCTGACACCAATGCTTGTAGTGCCAGAATACAGTCGAATAGGGTGGGAAATCTTTAGGTAAGTCAGCCCAATTGCAACCATTCTTAAGTTGATAAAATACACCGTCAAGAATCTGCCGCTTTGTCCACAGAGGCGGTCTAGTTTTCTTTTTAGTCGGCAATAATGGCTCAATTATTTCCCACTATGCGTCAGTCAAATCGCTTGAATACCCCATTTTCAACCCTAAACTGCTTCAATGCACCTAATTTCTGTTGATTCTACTTGCTCGTCTAAAAGATATCAAATGGGTTCTATAGGCGTATTAGCTTACCTTATAAATTGTTAACATCTTTGTTCCCAGATATAACCAAGGTGCTACACTACATCCATGCTAGGGGTGCCTATATAACCAGGCTGAGATCACACCCTTAACACCTGAGTCTGGGTAATACCAGCGGAGGGAAGCTGTTTATTGAGGAATCACAATATGCGGACTGAATGGGTTGCTAAACGACGTGGGCAAAGTAATGTATCTCAAATGCACTACGCCCGCCAAGGTGTTATCACCGAAGAAATGCACTACGTCGCCCAACGGGAAAATCTCCCGGCGGATCTCATTCGTGAGGAAGTAGCGCGGGGACGAATGATTATCCCCGCTAATATTAATCACACGAATCTAGAGCCGATGGCTATTGGCATCGCCTCTAGATGTAAGGTAAATGCTAATATCGGCGCTTCCCCCAACTCTTCTAATCTTCAGGAAGAAGTTGATAAGCTGAATCTGTCTGTGAAGTACGGCGCTGATACCGTGATGGATTTGTCCACAGGTGGCGGTAACTTAGATGAAATTCGCACCGCAATCATCAAGGCTTCACCTGTTCCCATTGGTACAGTGCCAGTTTACCAAGCTTTAGAAAGCGTCCACGGCACAATCGAGAATCTGACTGCTGATGATTTCCTCCATATCATTGAAAAGCACGCCCAGCAAGGAGTAGACTATCAAACTATCCATGCTGGGATTTTGCTTGAGCATTTGCCTTTGGTGAGAAATCGGCTCACTGGTATTGTCTCTCGCGGCGGCGGGATTTTGGCGCGGTGGATGCTACATCACCACAAACAAAACCCGCTTTATACCCACTTCCAAGATATTATTGAGATTTTCAAAAGGTACGATGTCTCCTTCAGTTTAGGAGATTCCCTGCGTCCCGGTTGCACCCATGATGCCTCAGATGAAGCACAATTAGCTGAATTGAAAACTCTGGGACAGCTAACTCGCAAAGCCTGGGAAGATGATATACAGGTGATGGTGGAAGGGCCTGGACACGTGCCAATGGATCAAATTGAGTTCAACGTCCGCAAGCAAATGGAAGAGTGTTCGGAAGCACCTTTCTATGTGTTGGGGCCATTGGTGACAGACATTGCTCCCGGTTATGACCATATCACTTCAGCGATTGGAGCGGCAATGGCTGGATGGTATGGTACTGCGATGTTGTGCTATGTAACACCTAAAGAACATTTGGGTCTACCAGATGCCGAAGATGTCAGAAATGGGTTGATTGCCTATAAAATAGCGGCTCATGCGGCTGATATTGCTAGACATCGCCCTGGTGCAAGGGATAGAGATGATGAACTTTCTAAGGCGCGTTACAACTTCGATTGGAACCGTCAGTTTGAATTATCACTCGATCCAGAAAGAGCTAAGGAATATCACGATGAAACTCTGCCAGCAGATATCTATAAAACTGCTGAGTTTTGTTCGATGTGTGGGCCTAAGTTCTGTCCAATGCAAACTAAGGTTGATGCTGATGCGCTGACAGAATTAGAGAAATTCTTGGCGAAAGAGCCTGTTACTCAAAGTTAATTTATACTGGGACGGGGTGACACAAAGAGAAATAGTTTTGTACTAATGTGATACAGCTAAAACAGTGCATAAATCTATTTCTTGTGGTGTGGCTATCTTGCCGCAACGGACAGGCGAGACTGTGCTTTCACCCATAATTTAACCTAAATTGTGAACCGTAACCTCACCAGAAGTTGACACTGGATAAGATGGCCGCTTTTAAATGATAAAGTGGCCATCCCAATTAAGTACAAATTCTTATTTTTACGTTTTACATAATCTGTGATGATAACTTCGTTAAGCTTCTCTTCTCTACCAGAGGCTACGCCAACAGACGCTAAACGTAGCTTATTCCGTTTTAGAATTAATGGAAATAATAATGGTTTAAGCTCTTAATGTGGCAACTTAGTTAATATTGTTATGTTTTCACACAAACATGTCCAATAAAAAAATTGAAAAACTAACTCCAGAACAAGAAGCTTTAATCTCAGTTTATAAAAGCAAATGGGAAAATATTAGACTTTCTACTCAGCGAATTGATAGAAAAAAAGCAGAGTCAGCTGTAAAAGATGCTTATGCAATGGTTGGTTTACCCATTCCTCAAATTACTTTTTGTGATAGTCCTGACGCTGCGTGCAATTGGCTCTCTAACCATCTATCCTTTCAAAAGATAAAGAACTGGGAAAATAATCAAGATACTTCTTCTTTGAATAACTTGCTATTTTACCACATAGTTGAGAAGCTACAAAATCCTCTATTTGAACAAATAGATAGTAAAGTTTACGAGCAATTCGGAGACATAATCTATTGCGCTCAAGGTGGAGGAGAACCATTTAACAGTCAACTATATAAGCATTTGTTAAATAAAATAGAAAGTAGAGTTTCAGAAAATAGTCAATTTCCTGAAGAATATCGTTATCTGGAATCTCAGATTAATGATTCTTTTCAACCCGAAAATCATTTATGGGCAGCCATGTTTGATTTTGGCTTTTCTGTCTCAGGTCATAGTAATTTTAAAAAAGACTGGAAAATATTTCAATCATTAGTTCAAGAATGTGGTTGGATTATTGAAGATAGTGATTTTTGTGTTATTTGCGATCGCCCTACAAAATTATTATTAGATAATCAACAGCGGTTACATGCAGAAGCTGAACCAGCTATTGAGTACGCTGATGGTTTTAGCGTCTACGCTTATCATGGTGTAAGATTACCAGAAAAATACAGTAAGTTACCTCCAACAGAATGGGAAGCAAAATGGTTATTAGAAGAAGATGACTTGGAAGTGCGAGAATTGCTAATTGAAATCATTGGTTATGAAGGTATTAAAAAAGAATTACAAGCTGTTGAATTAGATTCATCTCAAGGATACACTTTACTAGCAATAGGTATAAAGAATAATGTAGAGCCGATTTACCTGTTGAAAATGACTGACAATAATACAAGAAAAATTGATATTAAGAGATTATCAGTTAATGTTAAATCAGTCCAAGAAGCAATTTTTTTGACCAAAAGCTCGATTTTTCGTGCCGTAGCTAAGTTTTAGGTTTTTTAATCTCGAATTATAAATTTGAGTCCAGCATCATCGGTATTTCAACAATTTGCTGCATTGCCTCACAATTGAATAATCGCCTAGTATTTTTGGATGAAGGGGTGTTGGGTGTTGGAGGAAGAAAAAATTGTATTTTTATACACCCTACCCCAAAAGCAATAAGGGTACAAGCCCTACTAATATCATGTCCGGTTGAAGACTTATCATTTAGAGGGCAGGGGATAGGGGAAAAAGACTTTTGGGATTTTTGCACAGATACGGTAATCATAAGTGATTAGGCAGACATGATATAATTACCTAATACCCTACACCCTTCAGTTTGACGTCCTAAAATTCTATTGTCTTAAACACTACACCCAACACCCTGCCCTGAGGAGGTTTTACCTTTTCATGCCATTCGGGTTAAAATCCCATTTCAATAGTCAAACTGCGAATTTTTCCTGTATCTCCTTCAGCTTTATCTGCAACTTCGAGAGTCCAGGTTCCTTGGGGACTTTTACCTTTAAAGGCAGCAAGTTTTGGGGTATTTACTTCGTCATAAGTTGTTTTAATATTATCTGTAGCTCCGCCCTGGCGATCGTGCAGATTTATGGGAAGTATGCCTGTTTGCACTGGGGGAAGAAGAGTAACTATAAGATCCCCAATATAAGTATGCTCGATATCTATATTAACTTTGATGGATTTTAGGAGGGTAGTATTAGCGATCGCCACCGATAATGTTGATGTTTGTAGATCGTTAATTGGGATATCTTGCACTGCTTGGAATCTGCTGATGGGTGATGTTTGCGGTGGTTTGGCTAATTCTACAGCTTTGAGAGCATTGATTCGACCGTAACCGTAAAAGGGGCTGCGGCCATTGGCATCATATTTACCTCCAGCTGGATCGATGCGATCGCAGGAGCGTTTTATAATGTCTCGCACTTCATCCCAACGCAGATTTGGGTTTCTGGCAAGAATCAAGGCGGCTACACCTGCTGCACCTGGACAAGAGCTGGAAGTTCCGCCAAATTCGTTCGTATAGTTGCCTAAAGCCTCACCCAGATTTCGATTACCGGAATTATAGCCAAGTACGCCAGAGCGATCGGTTGTCCAAATTCCAGTGGTTTGAGAAATATCACCATTGTTGCTGGGGAAGGCACACCAAACCGCCTGACCGAAGTCACTGTAAGCGCTTCTCGTGCCGTAATCGTTACAAGCTGCCACTGCAATTATCTTTTGGTAGCTGGCGTAGCCGTCATTATCAACGCTTTCGTTACCGTTACCAGCTGCAAATAAGATTACACAGCCCTTGCCGTTGCGTCCTTTATTGATTGCAAAATCTATAGCAAGTCGCGTGGAATCAGGCAAAGGTACTTTTTGCTTGTGTGCGGGATCGTCTGGTTCAAACCAAGTACCGTCTGCTGGGCCCCAGCTACAAGAAATAACATCAGCACCATTTTGAGCCGCCCAAACAAAAGCATCTGCTTCATCTTGCGATCCCAGCGCCGAAGCTAAACGAATCGGCATCAGTTTTGCCCCCGGTGCTACACCAGATGCCCCAAAGTTGCCGTTTGCACAAGCTACTCCTGCACAAGATGTACCGTGATTATTATCGTTTCCCGGTCTGGGATTGTTCGTTTTACGTGTGACATCACGCGGGGCAACAATCTTGCCAGAAGAACGGAACTCTTCATGATCGAGATCCATACCATCGTCAATAATTGCAATAATTGTCCCAGTGCCATTGCTCAACTTCCAAGCGGCTTCAACGTTGGCATGGGCGTTAATTGTCTTACCATTAATTGTTGTTTGCTTTAAATGCCATTGCTGCGGGAAAATCTGACGTTGACGTGACTCGCGCGCTAGTTCGGGATGGCACAGTTCAACTGATTCCTCATTTAGAAGTCTCTCGGCGATGTCAAAGACGGCTATACCAGTATTTGTAGGCGCACTGACAAAGTAAGCATTTCGTGCATATTCAAGTTGGCGTTTAATTGTTAAGTTGTAACGTCTTAAAACCTCTTGGCAAACACCTGACTCTTCTTCGCTATCAAATTTAACAAAAAGGTTTTCAGTATAAACTACAGGTTGTTGGGATACTGGATCGATTAAGACGCGTCCGGCAAATTGAACTTCAGACTCATTGTTAAGAATTTCACGGGCGCGATCGCGCAAAGCAGCACCCTGATTTGGAACTTTCGCTTGCAAAATTTCTACACCGGCTTGCCGAAACCGTGTTTTTAACTCAAATTGATTGAGGATGCTACGAGCTGTAGGTGATACAGGTGCGACTTCAAAGGATCTTGCACCAACAATAGTGCTGCGGCTTTCGGTACGCACTACAACGTGTTCGTTACTGATAGCAAATTCATACTGTTGGCCGTTCTGTCCACCATAGCGAACTTGAACCATTGTTTAGTCTCCTAAATGTTTTGAAAATTGGGAAAACCGTATTATGCCTTACTTTTAAAGCTTGCTATACCCATCGTAGGCTTACATTTACTTGATGGATGCTTCTGATTTCATGTGTTATGTGTGTATTACGATACAGAATTTAATCTATCTAAGTTCATACAAACTTCGATTAATCTTTCCAGAAAAGAGGGGATTCAAAATCAGGTTGCTTTAAGAATCTTCACTATCTGTAGGGGCGTATAACTGTGCATCACGATGAGATATAGCGGTTCTCGAATGGAAGCAATACATTTTGACCTCACTTCCATTCCTCTCTCCTAAAAGAAGAGAGGCTTTGAATTTTACTCCCCTTCCCTTGTAGGGAAGGGGCTGGGGGTTAGGTCTGTATCGCACTCAACTAAGAAGCGTTATAAATGTATTTCGTACCACTGAAAACGCTATAACATCATTAGAACTTGAGAAAGATGTTTTATTTTCCGGCTGAGTATTTTTTACAGGCGTATTCTTTACCCCTGATTCCTGAAGTGAGATTTCAAAAAGACTATTTTTCTGAGTATCCTGAACAAATTCGCGTTAGTGGGGATGTAAGCCTACGCACTGCTGTATCTTACACTCGTAAACCTGGGTACTATGCAGTACATTACAATCAACCCAGCACTGTGGCAACAGGAGCAATTTTACGACTTAACGACGGTGCGATGTCTACGACGGGCTACGCCTACGCAGTTTTTTCAGGCGAACCCAATCAATCAGAACAGGGTATATTGAGTCCAGTTTATACACTAGAATCCAATGCTTCTTTAGCAGTACCAACTGGACTGGTTTTTATCCGCTTTGCTGAAGGCGTTGATGTGGAGTCGCAGCGCGAGGTAATTAATCGAGCAGGTTATGAAGTAGCAGAAAGCCTTTATTATGCGCCTCATAGCGCTTGGTTACGTGCCAAATCAGGTAATATTGTTGATGCGATCGCTGGAATTTCTCAGTTAGAAGCGATCGCTAATGTTGAGAATGTTGAACCTCAAATGCTTATGGAAAGAGGTTTAAGATAAATTAGAAATTATACATATTAGAGATATTCTTACTTCTAAGTTGACGGTAATATAAGTACCATACTTCACTATTGCCTAAATCTTTTTTGGTTGAATGACTAGATTTATCCATGACCAATTTGCAAAAGACTATTTGGAAGAATTATTAAAACCTTATGGAGAAGTGCAAGGTTCTAGCCGTGTGGCGGGAGAAGTTCGAGAAATCGATGTTTTATTTTCTCCTTTAAGCAAACAAAGCACTAATTTGGAAACACTAGGATTATTAGGAAGATTTGCCGCTACAACAGCCATTTTTGAACCCTTCCGTAACGCTGCATCGAAAGAAGAAATTTGTGATTGTCTGTTAAAATTATTAGAAGTAAGGGGTGGATTACAACGTCAAGCAAATCGCAATAAAACTTCCATTTCAGAATTAGAACTTCCCAAATTATGGATACTCACCCCAACAGCATCTACAACGCTGTTGTCAGGATTCGGTGCTACTCAAAAGGTAGATTGGCTACCTGGAGTACATTTTATCGCAGAGTATTTGCGGACTGCGATCGTTGCGATTCACCAGTTACCGCGCACCCAAGAAACTCTATGGTTAAGAATTCTCGGTCGAGGAACAGTACAAAAACAAGCCATAGATGAATTAGAAGCACTACCATTAAATCATCCATTTCGCAGAGCAACGCTAGAATTACTTTATAACTTGCGGCAAAACTTGCAAGTTAATCAAAATTCAGAAGAAGACGATCGGGAGTTAATTATGCGATTAAAACCACTTTATCAACAAGACCGAGAACAAGCTGTACAAGAAGGAAATAAGCAAGGCGAACAACGTTTAATTATACGTCTACTAAATCGCCGTTTTGGTGAGATTGATTCATCTACTATTGAGCGAGTTCAAGGATTATCTATTGAACAATTGGAAGCGTTAGGAGAGGCTTTGTTAGATTTCTCAGCTATTTCTGATTTAGAAGCTTGGTTAAACCAAAAAATTGAATAAATATCATCTGTAAATCAATTAAACAAATTTTATGTGATACTGCATTTTATTCATGTAGGAGCAAGTCATGAATTGCCCCTACAATTGAAAGGAGAATACTAACCAAAACTTTGAACAACGTACATATCATTTCCTGTATCACCGACTAAAAGCAAGCTACTGTCATCACTTTCTAAATTTTGGCTGCCAGCAATACCCTTTTGTAGAACTTTAATTATTCTTTGGGGAGTGAAAGATTCCAATTCTACAAATTTTCCCGATTCTAACCATGCTAATTCTTCAGCAGATAAACTTTGACGTATTTCTTCAGACAATTGTTTAGCTGCTTGCGCCGACTCTGGAGAGGATTGAATGAACATTCCGCGCTTAGTAGCGATAATTTGACGTGGCGTTAGTCCAATATCAATAATTGCAATCTCGCTATTGAGAAACCAATTAGCATTAGTTCTCAAACTATGAACTAAACCAATTCCTCGTGGATTGCAATCATGTATTGCATAGACTTTCAAATCGGGATTGCGGCGCAGCATTTGCATTGTGGTGTCAAAAATGCTTTGGGGATATCCAGTAATGCTGAGAATAGCACAGTTATTTTCAAAGTGAAAATTATTAGCAATTAATAGTTGAGCAATACTAGCACTATCACAAACGACTAATCTATCAAAACTGTAAGCCGTTACATCAGGATTAACCGTGGCTGGTTTATTTTCCTGCTTTGGTGAAGGAAGAATTTTGAGAATGGAACCATTTATTTGCTGCCAGCGATTTAGCCAATCTTTAACCTGAGATTGTGAAAGTAAAAATTCTTGCACTACTTCAATCTGATTTAGCTGTCTACTTCCTAAGTACAATGAAACCATCCCAGTTATTACTGCAATAGCAAATGCAATAAATGAATTTAATATAATTATACCGATCGACATTCCTCCTACTAGAATTATTACACCTAAAATCTGCAACATCCTGGCACTTGATCTTCTTCCTTTATTATTAATTTTACGAGAATTGGTGTTTTTAAATAAATAAACAGCCAAGATTAAGTTATATATAAATAGAACAATCACAAAAGAGTTAGAGCCTAATATACCTGAAAGTATCCCACCAATAAAACCAGGTGCCCAAATACTAAAAAATAGATAAAAAAAGAGATAAGCAAAACCAAACTTACTTGCAGAAAATAAATTTTGTCTAACGCGATTGTCTAAAAAATAAAGCAGTTGTTTGGGCGTAAAAAATAATGTACCTTGAGCAGAGATGTCAGATATAGCTTTTGCAAACATGGGATCAGTTATCTTAACATTACTCATGCTAGTCGGTTCAAAGGCAAAGAGATGATTGCATTTTACACACCGACCTTGATTAGCTGTCCGGTCTTTTAGTTTATTATCAGTTCCGCAGTTAATACACTTCATAATGATTGCCTAATGTTATTTATTAATTGTTAGTTATCTAGCACTTGATTTGTTAATAAAACACTGTAATCTTCGCGCCGACGAATCAAGCGATGTGTGTCATTTTCTAGCAAGACTTCCGCCGGCTTGGGACGGTGTAAAAAGTGAGACGACATTGCATAACCATAAGCACCGACATCTAGAATGGCAACGATATCGCCAATTTCTAAAACTGGAAGTTGGCAATTTTTCCCTAGATAATCTCGTGAATATGTAGTGTTACCACATATATCAGTTGTAAATAGGGAGACGCGATTAATCGCGTCTGTACAAGAGTGGGGAATTGAGGATTTGTTTGCTTGCTTCCAGGTGATAATTTCTCGGTAGCCGCCGTGTACTGAGGGTACTGAAAGATTAGCAACGGTGGTATCAACTCCAACAATCTGTTTTTCTCCTTGCCATTTTACCGAAACAACTTGAGCAAGCAAAGTTGCACATCCAGCGATCGCACTTCGTCCCGGTTCAATCACCAAATCAATTTTCCGCCCTAAACGAGTAATTCTCTCGGTTAACTCAGCCCCAAATATTTCCCAGTCAAAGGCTGTTTTGTTGTGGTGATAAGGATAGCCAAAACCACCACCAAAATCTAAATATTCCCAATCAGGTAACTTTTGTGCTGTGGCGATTACCGTATCAATTACTTGGGTAAAAGCGGCTGTGGCATTAGTTCCCGTTCCTCGATAGAAGTGTAAACCACTCAGCTTTAATCCCACCTCAGCAGTTAAAGCGATCGCATCACCAAATTCTTCTGGACGTACACCAATGCGGCTATCTCCGGTAATTTCTGGCAAATTGAGACGTAAACCGAGGCGAATAGATTTCTCTCTGTGTTTGGGCAAAACTTCACAGCACAATTGCAACTGAGCAAGGCTATCGAGATTGAGTGTTGTAACTCCCCAATTTAGGGCTTGTAGCATCTCAGCCTGATTCAAATTACTGCCGCTATAAACAATCTCGCTAGGATCGAAACCAGCTTGCAATCCTAAATAAATATCTCCTGGCGTATTGGCGTGAAGTCCCCATCCAAAGGAACGAAAAATTTTTAACAGCGCAATGTTGCCATTAGTAACACTGGCAAACCGAAATTGCGTGCGCGGATAACTGACTGCTTTGCTAATCCGCTCAATAGTTTCGCGCAAGCGATCGCCATTATAAACATAAAGCGGAGAACCATAAGTACTCAGTAACTCCTGAGCAAATTCTTTAGAGAATGGGAGATTAAGACGATTATGAGTTAAATTATTTGATACCATTTACCAAAAATACTAATAAAGTAAATTACGAATTACGAATTACGAATTACGAATTACGAATTACGAATTATTTTGTAATTTCTCCATAGCCAACGATGTAACCAAAAGGGATGATCCCAAGACTGTTTAGTTATTTCTTCATTTAAAACGTGCGATCGCCAAAGTTGCCACATAATTAGTAACCAGAGTGTTTCACCAATTCGACGGCCTTGAATAGCTGCTCCCAGTTTGCCTTCAACGATTTGTGCCGCGATGTGAGGATAAAAATGGTTGTTGGCGCGAAGTCTTTCTGGATTGAGCCAAATGCCGAGTTGATGCCAAAAATCATTTAAACACCAAGAAGTTAAAGGAACCCCCATACCACGTTTTTGTCGCCAGACAATTTCGGGTGGAAGCCAATTTTCTACAGCCCGTTTGAGGATATATTTTTCACAAGCACCCTGCAAACAGAGTTCTCCAGATAGGCAAAATGTCCACTCAGCCAAAGGTAAATCACAAAAAAGCGATCGCACCCATAATCCATGAGCAAACCCCAATGCAGTGGCACGGGGATGGATATTCTGCGCTCCTTTGAGCATCAAATTAGCACGGCGGAGGCGATGCAGCAAAGATGGACATTCATTGCGATCTAAAGCCGCCAATAGCCAATCTTCAGGATGCAAATTTTGGATCTGTGCATAGATATCTGGCTGATAAACTTGAGATTCGTATCCTCCAAGACGGTGAAAGGTGCGGAAATATTGCTGGATAAAACTTTCCTGTCCGGCGGGATTTTCTGCTTGATAAACACCTGCGGCAATTAAAGGTTTGTTCGTCCAACCAGCAAACAATTGATCTCCACCTTCGCCGTTAAAAATTACCTGAGTTTCCTGACTCGCCCTCTCAGACAGGAGATACAACGGCACACACACCCCATCTCCATAAGGCAAATCTAATGCTTGCACAGTCGGAATTAAAGCATTCTCAATCGAATTTGGGGTTACTGCAACTTTAACAAGCGGAATTTTGAGAAATTGAGCGACTTGTTCAGCATAGAGATATTCTGGAATACCTGCGTTCCCAAAATCTAAAGTGTAGGCGCGGACTTTTACCCCAGCTTGTACCAGCAGCGCCGCCACCACTGAAGAATCAAGTCCGCCAGAGAGAAACACCCCGACAGGCTCATCTTTTAAATCTGCAATTTGTCGCTCAATGGAGTTTTTAAGGAGAGTTTGCAATTGGGTAATTGCTGTAGCTTCGTCTGTTAACTGTTCTGGCACTTCCCGCCACGAGTGGATGTTTTTAGATTTAGGTGTTTGCAGAATACCTGATTGGCGATCGCTCTGCCAAACTAATTCCGTCCCAGCCGTCACTGCAAACACCTGATTAATAGGAGTTAAGGGTGTGGGAACGTAAGAAAAACAGCTATAGCCATATAACCCAGGAATGCTAACTTCTGACTGTGGCAAAATCGGTAAAAGTAATTGCAGTTGGGATGCAAACCAGATTATTTGTCCTTGCACAGTCCAATACAAAGGAATTCTTCCGAAAGGTTCTCTTCCCAAAATTAGGCAGTTGTTTTCTTGGATTACCCAAGCATCGGGTGAATTAAATAATCCTGATGCAAAGATGGCAGCAATTTGATTTTGTTGCAGTGGGGGATTGCCATCAATTCCTATGTAAACAACATTCCAGATGGGAAGAGGATTATTTTCTTGTGTAGAAAACTGACTTTTCAGACCTAACCCCCTAACCCCCTTCCCTACTAGGGAAGGGGGAAAATTCAAAGCCTCTCCCCTTGTAGGGGAGAGGTTTGGAGAGAGGTTTTCCACCACACTAGTTAACAGCGCTTCCAACTCCTGTTGAGCGCCGTAACCCCAATAGCCAAGAAAGTGATGCGGGATAACCATCTGGACTATTTAACTTCAAAGGTTTCATCGCTAATCTGCCGACCTTTTAGGAACATCTGCACTTTCCAATTGCCAACAGTTGCAGCTGGGTTAATAGTGTAGCGACACTGGGTATCCCAGACAGATGTATTAATTTCGCGGGTTTGATAGTTGTTTTGCTTGACAATTTGACCGCTTGGGTCAATCCAATTACAAGAGAGAGCCAGCTTTTTACCTAAAGGTGCATCCTTTAAGGTGACACGATATAACACTTCTGGATTGGTTTGGCGAGAAATTGTCTTTAAGTCGCCGCCATTATCTTGTATCAAAGTAATGCGGTCTTGTTGAGCAGAAACACGAGAAAGTGTAGAACTTTGCTGCTGCATGAAAAATATTGTCGATGCAATGACAATTACTACAATTGCCACCACTCCAGAGGTAATCCATCGATTCCGGCGTTGTTGTACTTCCAATGCTTGGCGGCGATTTAACTGAATCAGCGCTTCATCTAGTAACTCTGGCGGTAAATTCAACTCCTGTAAAATTTCTCTAATCTGCTGTTGGTCTAGTTCCGCTTCCCGACGCAATTGCAGACCTTCTACTTCTGTAACTATTTGTGATAATTGCTCTTGAGTCAGTCGCCGCGTCATAGCTTAACTCCTGTTGAAAAACTTTATGGCGATCGCTAAATCTCACTTTTGTAGATACATCATAAGCTACAAAATAAAGTTGTTGCTTTTCGGATTCTTTAAGAGATACTTTGTAACAACTAAAATTAATATGACATAACAGAATTGGTATTACCTGTAACAAGTAGAATTAACATGACGAAAAAGATACTTCTTGCAAAAGCCAAAAAACCGCCCTAAAATCAATTTATGGGCGGCTCAAGGATTTTTGCAATAGTATTTTTGCACTAAATTTAAAAAAAATTACTAATACCTCCTTCTTAGTTTAAATTTCTTGATTTCCGCCAATAGACAATTGTTTTTTGCTATGTTTCAACTCTTTCCAAAGTGACTTAATTTGCTGATAAGCCTCTTCCTGAGACAATTTACCCCCTGTTTCTAGGGAAGTGATGTAACTAATTCTTTGAGAGAATTCTTGGAGGTTGGCATTAAACACCAAATTCTCTGGCTGAAATTTACCGTAATAGCGGCTACGAGGGTAAAGAAAGCTGTTTTTGTCTTGCGAGTTAGATTGTGCCATAACTTCTCTTTTATAATTCTTTCCTTCTTAAATTTATAAACTAAAACTTTCCCCTTTGTGTATATACACAGGATAAAATTCAAATTCCTGAAGAAAGAAGTTAATTTTTTAGTTCAATATTAGGATAAAGCAGAAGAACAGGTAATTAACTGTGGAAAATACTGAAATCAGTACCTCCTCTACTAAAATAAGTAAGTGAAATAGCATTTTGCTAATTAAACTCGACTTCCTCAAATACGGCTCAAATAATATCATGCCCGCAGAATTAGTTATGATTACCATAGCCTTTAGCTAGGGTTGATAGCGAAGGCTAAAGTAAAAGCCATCATCTTGAGCGTTATTACCACGATCGCTCAGATCGATAAATGGAAATCCATAATCTAGGCGCAAAAACAGATTATCAATTCCCATTGCCTGATTCCATATTAATCCTAAGCCCGCGCCCACTAAAAAAGTTTGACTAGGTAGCAGATTCGGATTATTAGACTGATTCCAGACGGCTCCCATATCCACAAATGGTGCAAGTTGAATTGTGGATAATCCAGATTCATTGCGCTGTACCGTAAACCGATCTTCGATCGCTACCCGAAATCCATTATCCCCAGAACGGCTATTTTGGCGATATCCCCTTACCGATTGTCCGCCGCCAATCACAAATTGCTGGGAAGGTAAAAGGCTATCTGGTGTAAGCTGCAAGTCTGCTTGGATGAGCAATAAATGATCGTTACTGAGTTGCTGCACGCGCTGTATTTGACCTAGCCAACTGAAAAAGCGACCATCGGGTATGGGGTCATTGTTGATAGTTGCATCTAATACATCAACGCCAAAATTAAATTGCGATCGCAAAAACCAAGCTCCTTGAGGTTCGCGCTTGATATAATCTTGAGCAAATTTAATTACACTTGTACGACTAACGCCATTGGCATCAGGCCCAATGCCAAAGGGTTGTGCGCGGTTATTAAAAATAAAAGTTTGACCATCTTGATAGGTAAATCCTAAAGATAAGGCAAATTCTTCTCTAGGCGATCGGATCAATGGTTGACGATAATTGATTTCATAAAGATCCTGGTTGGCCCGAATCCCAAAGGCATCAAAGGGTGACTCAGTAATTTCGTTGCGATTAAATGCCGCTCGAATCTGCACTTTCCCATTCATGGCGTTCACGGGAACCTGATAACTAAAATCAAAGACATCGGAACCACCAGAGAGTGTATGGTAATAGGAGCCAGCTAACTCATCTCCCATACCGGTTAAATTGCGCGATCGCAATTCAACACCCAATCTTTGGGCGCCAATACTGGGAGGCGAATAATTATCTACACCCAAACTACCAATTATAGTTTTTGCCTCTTCAACTCTGACAACGAGAATACTTTGACCAACCTTACCCGTTGGACGCAAACTCGCTTCCACGTTTTTGAACAGAGGATCTAGCCGCAGTAGCCTTAGTTGTTCTTCGAGCTTACCAGTATTCAGAGGGATACCAGCACCTAGTTGGATGCGACTACGAATATAAGATGGGTTTAATCGCCGCGTCCCTTGGATGTCAATCTCTGTCAAACGCCCTTCCAACACCTGAATTACCACAACACCATCTGCGGTACTAGATTGTTGAGTATCTAGAATTGCTCTGGAATTTATATACCCTTTATTTAGGTAAAGCTGGGTAACGGCATCGGCGGCTTGTCTGATTTCTTCTAAAGTCAAGTCCCGTCCTTCAAACGGTTTCACTACTGGATTAAAATCATTTTCCTGAAAAACTGTGCTACCTACAACCTGAATTTTCCGAACCCGAATGCGTTGTGGTGTTTCTGGTTGTGGGTTAGTTGCTGGAGTAGGTTCTGTTGACTGTACTATTTGTAACTCTGACTGACTGCTATTTTGAACCGAGTCCGGTGTAAAAATATTAGCTCTAGCTCTCAGTCCATTTGCAGTTACAATCCAGACCGCAGGCAGAATTAGCAAGCCGCACCGAAAGCTGAAACTGTGCTTACTGCATTTAGTAATAGCCAAGCTTTGCCAATTGTCTAACTGATGAGATAAATAGACAATTCTTTGCTGAGTCGTTGCTCTAGGCTGAACACCAGTTTCTGTTTCTTTTCTCATTTCTCTTCAGTGGAGTGCCTTATTTAACGACTGGGCTGATTTTGATTTTGGAGTATGGTATGGCTGTATGAGTATTTCAATATCATATTTTTGATATTCAAATTTCAAAAGATTTGTAACTAAAACTATAATTAACAGCGATTTCTTCTAAGTGATAGTCCCTAGCATTATATTGTGGTAATAGGTAGAAAACTTGGGAAAACTTCGATGTCACCACTGATTTCCATTGTCATCGTCAATTACAATCGGGAGTCTTACCTTCAAGAAGCGATCGCTAGCGTCTTAGCGCAGACATGGCAAAACTTTGAGTTACTAATTTGGGATAATGGCTCTACAGATGGATCGGTGGCGATCGCTCGCGCTTATACTCAACAAGATGGGCGAGTGCGGGTGGTAGAGGCAGACAATCAAGGAGTTGCTGCGGCTTGTAAGGCAGCGATCGCCCAAACTAGCGGCACTTACATCGGTATATTAGACAATGATGATATCCTTGCCCCCACAGCTCTTGCTCAAACCGCTACAGTCCTCAATCGCCACCCAGAAACGGGATTTGTTTACACTGACTACTTAAATATCGATCCAAACGGCAAAGTTATCGGTTATGGCGATCGCTGTAACATTCCTTACTCTCAATCAGGTTTGTTGGTAGATTTCATGACTTTCCACTTCCGCTTGATGCGGCGATCGGTTTATGACCGAGTGGGAGGTGTTAACGAATTGTTCTCTTGCTGTGCCTATGATTATGATCTATGTCTGCGACTTTCAGAAGTAGCCCAAGTGCGCCGAATTCAAGAGCCACTTTATTTCTACCGAAATCATTCTCAAAGCATCTCTGTTACTAGACAAAAAGAACAAATACTCTGGTCTAAGCGAGCGATCGCTCAAGCACTTTGGCGGCGCGGATTAGCAGACAAGTTACAAATCGATGTAGAATTGCCCACAAGTCGCTTCATATTACGCTGCAAAAAATCTTTATTAGACCTCTTGCATAAATCAAAAATAAGAAAGAACCCCACCCCGCCAAAGCTGCGCTTTGTCTCCCCTCCCCGCTTGCGGGGAGGGGTTGGGGGTGGGGTGTTAGGGACTTGTACAAGAGGTCTATTGTCTAATATCGCCGCTTCAGGCTTAGTTATTGCCTCGCTGGTAAATCCCAAATTAGCCCAAGCACAACAAATAGTTCCTGCTGCCGATGGCACAAACACAATTGTAACTCCCAACGGCAATCGATTTGATATCACTGGCGGCACAACTTCAAGAGATGGTGCAAACCTCTTTCACAGCTTTCAACAGTTTGGAATTTCACCAGAACAAATTGCCAACTTTCAAGCTAGTCCGGCGCTGCAAAATATCCTTGGTCGAATTACAGGCGGGAATGCCTCGGTTATCAATGGTTTAATTCAGGTGACAGGTGGTAATGCTAACCTTTTCTTGATGAATCCAGCCGGATTTATTTTTGGAGCAAACGCCAGTTTAAATGTGCCTGGTGCTTTTACGGTGACAACAGCCAATGGTATTGGTTTTGGCAGCAGTTGGTTTAACGCTATCGGTGTTAATGACTACATAAATTTAGTTGGAAACCCCAACGGATTTGCCTTTAGTATGAACCAGCCAGGAGCGATCGCCAATGCTGGAAATTTGGTAGTCGGTGCTGGGCAAAATTTGAATTTATTCGGCGGTACTATAGTCAATACTGGGCAACTTTCAGCACCGGGAGGGCAGATTGCCGTTACATCAGTACCAGGACAAAATTGGGTGCGTCTCAGTCAGCCAGGAAATCTGCTAAGTCTAGAAATTCAGCCCCTCGCCTCTAGTAGCACTCAACCCAACAACTGGACAGTTCCCATTGCCTCAATACCCGAACTGCTGACAGTTGGTAACACAGGCTTAACTGCCAATCCTGATGGAACTGTAAAATTGACAAATTCCAATGTGACAATTCCCATAACTCCAGGTACAACGATTGTTTCTGGAACAGTTAATGCAGCGAGTCAAACAGGCGGTACTGTAACTGCTTTGGGTCAAAAAGTCGCGGTGATTGATGCCAATATTAACGCCTCTGGAAATAATGGCGGCGGTACTGTGCTAATTGGTGGCGATTATCAAGGTCAGGGGACTTTACCCAACGCAGATCGGACTTATGTGGACTCAAAATCCGTCATTAATGCTGATAGTAATTTGAATGGAAATGGCGGACGGGTAATTATTTGGGGTAACGACACAACCCAGTTTTTTGGAAAAATTTCGGCTCGTGGAGGAGCAAATGCGGGGAATGGTGGTTTTGTAGAAGTATCAGGCAAAAATTTCTTGACCTTCAACGGTTTGGTAGATACTTCAGCCGTCAATGGCAACTTTGGCACTTTATTACTAGACCCCAGCACATTGACAATTATCGATGGTGCAGCAGGGACAGGTGATTTTGATGCTACAGCAGGCAATATTGCCTTTGGCGATGCAGATATTGGGGCTAACACTGTTTCTTGGGGTGCGATCGCAGCTTCGGGTGCAAATATCAACTTACAAGCTACAGGCAACATTACCATCGATGACATCACCGGAGCTACGCCCTTGGTGACTACTCCTGGTGTCGCAACATTAAACTTGGGTGCTGGCGGTAGCTTCAGCCTCTCCTCACAAACTGGTTCTGTAAACTTTGTCAATCCCACCAACACAATCCAGACAACTGGGGGAGCGATTAACATTTCTGGAGCTAGTTTATCACTGGGCAATCTCGATACAACTACTGATTTTTCTGACAATAGTGGCAATGTTAACTTGTCTGCGACTGGCGACATCGTTGCGGGCAACATTATCGCCAGCGGCCAAGGCTACTTGGCAGGTAATATTACAGTCACAAGCAGCAGTGGTGGGATTACTCTAAATAATCTCGATACTAGCAACACTGAAGGGTTTAATACTATTAATACTGCTGGAACAGTCAGTTTGAGTGCCACAAGCAATATTCTCACAGGTAGGATTGATGCTTTTTCAAATAATGCTGATGGCTCAGGTCAGGCTGGCGATGTAGTAGCAACAACCACAGGCGGCAGTATTACCACAGAGGCAATTAACTCGTCTGTAGTTAAGGAAGGAGGTGGCGATTTTATCGGCACAGCTGGCGCGATTAGTTTAACTAGCAGAGATAATATCACTGTGAATGATGCCATTAACGCCTCAGCAAGTGCGATCGGAGTCGATGGAACAGGAAATCTTACAAGTGGCAACGTTACTTTACAGACTACGAATACATCTGGTAGCAATATTCGTTTTACCAACATCAACACCCAGGCGATCGCAGACGATTTTGTTGATGGAAACACAGTTCAAGGTGGCAATGTGCAAGTGCTAACCAATGGACTTATTCAGGGAATCGGAACCGGTGAAGCGATCGCAACTGGTGGATTTTTTACTGGCGAAGGAGGTACTAACGTTCAACCTTCAACAGGAGGTACTGTTAGCATTCGCCATGATGGTGGCCCAAACAATGTAGATTTTATTGTCGGTGATGCAAGTGTCAATGGTACAGCAGGGTCAATTAATACAGGTGACAATTCAATCATCGCTAATAGCTTTCCAGTCTTGCCAAATGGTGGAGATGCTAGCGGTACACCAATCGGCATCACCATTACATCTGTCAACACACCGCCGACATTAACAGCAAACTCATCGCTACCCGATACCCAGACCAATCAACCTGTTACCTTAACGTTCTCTAGTTTGGCTCCACTGGTCAGCGATGTTAATAATGACATCACCTCCATCAAGATCGATGTCGTGAATACGGGAAACATCACTGTCAATGGCGTTCCCGTCATCCCTGGTGTTACAACCTTATCTAGCGGCGATACTTTGGTATACACACCTCCAGCAGATACAAATGGGTCGCTAAATGCTTTTGTAATTAGTGCAAATGACGGCGTTTCCTCTTCTGCACCTGTACAGATAGGAATCAACGTCAGTCAAACTCCTACTCCCAATCCTGAAACACCAAATCCTGAGACACCTAATCCTGAAACTCCAAATCCTGAAACTCCAAATCCTGAAACTCCGAATCCTGAAACACCCAATCCTGAAACTCCAAATCCTGAAACTCCAAATCCTGAAACTCCAAATACTAACCCCTGCACATTCCAATGCAATCTACCAAGTAAACCGAATAACCCTGTCCTCAATAATCCTCAGATTGATAACCCCGTTCTTAATCCCGACCCCACTCCCGAAGACAATTTCACAGATGATTTTGCCGACCATTTAGGCATACCCAGCCCTAAAATCAAAACCCTAGATGATGCCAAAAAAATTGCTCGTAAAATTGAAGAAGCTACTGGTATTAAACCTGCATTTATCTACATCAGTTTTGTCCCTGTGGAAATTTTACCAGAGGGGAATTTAGGCAAAGCTCAAAAATTTACAAAACAGTTAAATACCGTAGCAGAAAAAGATAGCGACCAACTAGAAGTTGTAGTAGTAACCGGAAAAGGCGATCCGATCCGCAAGCGCATCCCAGAAACAACTAAAGCCAAAGTTCTCCAAGTAGCTCAAGAATTTCGTGACCAAATCGTTAGTCCACAAAACCGTCGTCGCACCGGTTATTTGCGTTCATCTCAACAACTTTATCGCTGGATGGTTGCACCACTAGAGGCAGATTTACAGGCGAGAGAAATCAACAATCTAGTCTTTTTACCAGATATTGGGTTACGTTCAACCCCAATGGCAGCACTTCACGATGGTAAGGGATTTCTAGCAGAAAAATATAGTATTGGCTTAATGCCTAGTCTTAGTTTGACTAATACCCTCTATAAAGACATCAAAAAATCTCAAATTTTAGCGCTGGGGGTTTCTCAGAGTACTCAGGGACAAGAGCCTTTACCAGCAGTCCCTCTTGAGTTATCAACACTAGTATCTAAACTCTGGCAGGGCAAATTATTGTTAGATAAGCAAGCCACCTTAAAAAATCTTAAAACGATCCGCCGCCAACAACCTTTTGGAATTATTCACATGGCAACCCATGCCAATTTTGCTACGGGTGCTTTGAATAATTCCTATATTCAACTGTGGGAAGACAAGTTACGCTTGAATCAATTACGACAGTTGCGCTTGAATGAACCTGAAGTTGAAATGCTCGTGCTGAGTGCTTGTAGAACAGCTTTAGGGGATAAAGAATCCGAACTGGGATTTGCGGGTTTAGCAGTGCTGGCAGGTGTGAAAACTAGTGTTGCTAGTCTTTGGTCGGTTAATGATGCTGGCACAGCGGCGTTGATGACAAAATTTTATGAGAATTTAAAGACAACTCCAATTAAGGCAGAAGCTCTCAGACAGGCTCAGGTAGCTATGCTCAAAGGGCAAATTTATGTCAAGGATGGACAAGTGCAAGGTTTAGGAGGAGTTGGGAATTTGCCTTTACCTGCTGACAGTGCTGATGAATCACTTATGCATCCTTATTATTGGGCTGGATTCACAATGGTTGGTAATCCTTGGTGAAGGTAGGGAATAATGAAAAGGGTATAGGGGATAGGGTGTGGGGTGTGGGGAACCCCATACTTAAAAGCAGGAGTTTCAAAACGGACGCTGTATATCTTGCACATACGTGTCACTACATACATCTTTTGATTTTTTCCATATTTAAAAACAGGGGCTTGTACCCGTTGGGTGCGAGAGAACGTTCTTTATCTAATACCTACACCCCACACCCCACACCCTTCTCGGTCATAAATCGAGCGACGTTCTTCTAGTGAATACTACGGTTGAAAGATATGTCTTCTTGAAGATGAACGCTACAATCTATCAGAAAATCAAGAAGTAGTTAAATCCAGAGTGGCTTCATGACGCCTAATTTAACACCTAAAGCGACATTTGACTTTATTAACGTGCTATCCCAGGCTGCGGCTAAGTATAGAGAACCAAAAAGTATACGCCCTAGTGCTGAAATATTAGTAAAGGCGTTGCTACAAGCAGAAAAAACTGCCAAGCAACAAAAGTTGACTTATCCGTTTGAGTTTCTGCTCGGTAAATGGCAACTTTGCTTTGTCACTGGCACTAAAAAAAACAGAGGTAGCGGGGGAATTGTATTAGGCAACGGTTTCTATGTACCCAAGTTCATGGCAATCCATGTTTCCTTTAATGCCACTTTGGAACAAAATTCAGACAGAGGCGAAATTACTAATCAGGTTGAGCTTAACCCAGTTTTACTGAAACTCACGGGGCCAGTGCAATATTTCGGGAAGAAAAATTTATTGGCCTTTGACTTTAACCAGATGATTCTCAGTTTGTTTGGTCGTGTTATTTACAACAGAGCAATCCGTGGTGGTAAAGTTCAAACAGAAGATTTCTACAACCAACCGATAGGTAAACTACCGTTCTTTGGCTTCTTTTTGGTAACAGAAGATTTCATTGCAGCTCGCGGTCGTGGGGGAGGATTGGCATTTTGGATTCGATAAACTTAAAGACCTTTGCAGGAAATCAGGCAGTCTTGCTGGAAGCAAAAGGAAAGAGAATTTGACTTAGACCTTGCTGGAAGCAAAAGGAAAGAGAATTTGACTTATATCATGTCCGCTTGATTACTTACTAAACCCCAAGAACCCCACCCCGCCAAAGCGTAGCTTTGTCTCCCCTCCCGAAGAGCCTACGGTGTATACACAAGTCGGAAAAAGCTCGATTTTCCCATTGTTCTCTCACTTCTCGTTCCCAGTCTCCGACTGGGAATGGCTTATTAGAGGCTCTGCCTCCAGCCAGACATTGAGTCAGAGACTCAATGAATGCATTCCCAGTCTGAGACTGGGAACGAGGAAAGTCTTATTAAGGCTAGATTTTTAAGACTTGTGTATACACCGTAGCCCGAAGAGCGGGGAGAGGCTGGGGGTGGGGTGCAATGACTGTGGGTATCATAACTAATTACCCCGACTTGATATTAGACTTATTTGTTTGATTAGTAGCAAGTGGCGCAACCTTTTTTACAAATCAAATAAGTACTTCACATCATCTGCACTTGATTACTTAGGGAGTGATAGAGTTCGCCTGATTTGGTCTTTTATCTTGCATTATCAAAGAAGTATATGCTACTATTGATAATTGTGTGGTTAAGGACGTATAGCTCAGTTGGTTAGAGCGCTACGTTGACATCGTAGAGGTCACTGGTTCGAATCCAGTTACGTCCATTATTTGTACAGTGACTAATTATTTGTCGTCTGTGACTTTACTCAAAAGTTTGCCGCTATGGCAAGCTTATGCTTCTAATTTTGCAGGTGTAGAGAAAGAAGCCAACTTACTCTACCCTTTTAAGTTTAATAGCTTTACACTCCAATTTCATGTCGTGTTTCATTTTCGGTGACGAGGTGCTTTACCATAGCAAGCCCCACATAGGCGAATTGGCTCATGCTGCATTTCTACGTCAAAAGGTGGAAGCATTTGAGCAAGCCTGTCTGCATCTACTTCTACTACAGATGCGATCGCATTTGCTATTTCGGAGTACTCATTTGTTATTTCGGCGTACTCATTTGTTATTTCGACGTACTCATTTGCTATTTCAGCGTACTCATTTGCTATTTCGGCGTACTCATTTGCTATTTCGGCGTACTCATTTGCTATTTCGGCGTACCCATTTGTTATTTCGGCGTACTCATTTGTTATTTCGGCGTACTCATTTGTTATTTCGGCGTACTCATTTGTTATTTCGGCGTACTCATTTGCTATTTCGGCGTACTCATTTGTTATTTTGGCGTACTCATTTGTTACCAAAAGCTTAATTGTGCATTAAACTTGTTTGCTATTTTTGGTCAGGTTCGCTACCACTTTCACCAACTCTTCTGGCTCAATTGGCTTGGATACATGAACCTGGAATCCGGCTTCCAGAGCTAGGCTGTGTTCTTCTTCTCTAGCAAATGCCGTTAGTGCTACAGCTAGAATCTTCTCCCCTTGCTCTGTTTCCTGCGCCCGCACTTTCCGAATCAGGGAATAACCATCCTCATCTGGCATTCCGATATCACTGACTAGAACATCTGGTTTTAATCGTTCTAGTGCTTCTAGAGCTTCACCTACTGAGCTAACTGCCGTCACCTGCCCTCCAGACTTTTCAAGAATGAAGGCAATTAACTCTTGCGTATCGGCATTGTCATCGACAACAAGTATTTGCAAGCCGTTGAGTATTGAGAGATTTTCGACATTTTCTTGACTTTCTTTAATTAACTGTTCTGGTTGCGGTTCTACCAGAGGCAACAACACTGTAAATTTTGCTCCCCTTCCTTCCCCTTCACTAACTGCGCAGACTCTGCCTGAGTGCATTTCTACTAAATGGTGTACAATTGCTAGCCCCAACCCCAAACCATTGTCTGCTCTAGTAGTTGTGCTATCAGCTTGACGGAAACGCTCAAAGATATAAGGTAGAAAGTCAGTACTAATTCCCTTACCTGTGTCAGAGACAGTTATCTGGACATTTGAGTTTACCTGTTCCAGATGTACTTCAACTTGCCCCCCGTTAGGTGTAAACTTGACGGCATTAGAGAGCAAATTCCAGACAACTTGTTGCAGGCGTTCGGCATCGCCCATAACTTGACCAACTGAAGAATCAAGATTAAATTCAACTTGAATATCCTTAATTTCAGATGTGGGAAGTACAGCTTCAATTGCCGCTTGAATTATCGGCACAAGGTCAATTTTACGGATATTTAGGCGAATTTGTCCTTGTACAATGCGTGAGATATCCAGGATATCTTCAATCAGTTTTCTTTGAAGTTTGGCATTCCGCTCAATTATCTCCAATGCCTTAGAGGTAGTTGCTTCATCCCATTTGCGAGTACGTATTAGTTGAACCCAACCCAGCATAGAATTGAGGGGTGTACGAAGTTCATGGGAAACGATCGCTAAAAACTCTTCCTTAATGCGGTTAGCTTCTTGGGCTTGCTGATAAAGCTGGGCATTTTCAATGGCGAATGCTGCTCGTTGAGCAAGTTCTTCAGCCATTTCTAGGTCTACAGTAGTGTAATGGCGTCCTGGTTGTGCAGAGGCAAATAGAATTGTCCCCAGCTTGCGCTCGCGTACTAACAATGGTACTACCATCTGAGACTTAAGTTGGAGTTGGCACAGCAAACTGAAATGTTCTTCGTTCGAGGACTTTCTCTGTAATGAAGACTCAAGAATGTTTGTAACCAGTTCCGGCTTACCAGTCCGTAAAACTTTCGGTGGGCCGTAATCAGCGTCAATAGAAATTGGATAGCGTTGTTGAAGTTCTCGGATCAATCCTTCCTTGGCTGGTTCTGATGCAACGATGACTGGGTTAGTGAAGACTGGCAAATTATCTTCGATGACATCCACAATACACCAATCGGCAAGAGTAGGCACTGCTAATTGCGCGACGCTGGTTAGGGTAATGCGATAATCCAAGGAAGATGCCAATACACTACTTGCTTCAGCTAAAAAATTAGAGCGTTTTTCTGCGGCTTGGGCTGCAATTCGGGCGGCTTGCTCATTAGCAAATAATTGCTGGCGCTGCAACTCTAAATGCTTACGCTGGCTAATGTCACGCATTAGCCAGCGCAGAGCAACTGCCTGACCTTTTTCGTTGCGAACGGTAACTACTGTCAAAGCTACATCAAAACAGATTTTTTCTCGTGGTTGTAAACACACTTCCCATTCTCCACCTCGGTCGAGCTGCTGCAACTGAGTCAGGTAATTAAAAAAAGCTTGATGATCTGGCTGGGCGATGAAAGTAAGTAGCGGTTTGCCAATCAAAAATCGCTGTAAAACATTGAGGTGTATGCTAGCAGCACGATTAGCTTCCAGGATAGTGCCGAATGTATCAGTTACCAAGTAACCATCAGGCGCAAAATCAAATAATTCTTGGTAGCGCTGACGCTCTTTCTCTATTACGATTCGTGTTACTTGTAGTTCCTCGGAAGCGATTTTTAGTTCTTCCAAAGTGATTTGCAGTTCCTCAAAAGCTTCTAGTGTTAGCTCTTGCTGTGAATATGGCTCACTACCAGTCCTTTGCACTAATCCGATTACCCGTGAGCGCAATGTCTCTAATTGTTGACTAAAATCGTCCACATCCATAATTGCTCACTTTGCAAAGACTAAGAAGCGCATGTTAGATAAAATATCTGGCAATTATAAACCCAAATGTACGCTAAAAGCCGATCTCAAAACTATTACTCAAAAGATAGAGGTTTGTCTTGACAACGCGAGTTCTACAAATTGAGTTAGACACAAAGTTGTTTCAACCTCCACCTACCATCCTAAAATAAACAATTCATCAAGAAATCTACCTACAGTGTTGTACAGCAAGAAACATATTAGGTAGATTTCAGCAAATGTTTTTATAGCTTAAGGGGGACTGATGCTTACAGCAACATTACCAGCCGTAAATCTGAAAAAAATTGGTATTAGGGGGATGATGAACGCGATCTTTGATATAGGGTGGGCATGATAAATAGATTATGCACACAACCCTGAGAGAATTTTGATGATAAATGCGATCGCTAGTAGATTTCGCCAATTTATGGCTGGGAAAAACCGCCTAATTGGCAGATATGACCCGAAAAACAAAATCAAGCGTTCCTTAGCACTGTATACCTGCATAGGATTAATAGGTGGAATTCTGGCATTGTTATTAATGGCGTCCCCAGGAGTAGGCCAAAAACCACAACTCCAACAACCTTTATTAGTAGCGACACGAGTTATACCGCCCTTTGTGCTATCAAACAAAGGTGAGCTATCAGGATTCAGTATCGACCTCTGGCGCAAAATCGCTAACCAAATAGGTGTAGAGTCTAAATTTATAGAATATTCCACTGTGCCGCAACTGCTTTCGGCTATTAAGGAAAGCAAAGCCAACTTGGGAATTTCAGCCATCTCAATTACAGCCGAACGCGAGCAGAACTTTGATTTTTCATTACCTATTTTTGCTGGGGGGCTGCAAATTATGGTGAGAAACCCAGAAAGCAACAGCAGTGCCTTCCCAAATATTTTGCAATTGTTTTTCTCCGGTAGCCTTTTGCAAGTAATAGGCGTTGCCTTAGTGTTAATTATCGTAGCAGCCCACATTATTTGGTTATCTGAGCGTCATCACAAAGATGGGATGATTCCCAAATCATACTTTCCTGGCATTTTCAAAGCCTGTTGGTGGTCAGCTGCCACATTAGCAACCCAAGCTGATGAAATGCCCAAGGGAGTACTGGGACGCTTAGTAGGTATTATCTGGATGTTCATCGGAGTACTTTTTGCTGCCTACTTTACAGCCAGTGCGACTACCTCATTGACAGTGCAACAGCTTCAGGGTGATATCAGGAGCATAGACGATTTACCCGGCAAGGTAGTGGCTACAACTGCGGGTAGCACAGCCGCTACATACTTACGAGAACATAAGATTTCAGTTTTAGAAGTTACCAAGATTGAGCAAGCTTACAATGCTCTGCAAACAAAAAAAGCTGATGCCGTAGTGTTTGATGCGCCTGTACTCCTCTTCTATGCTGCCAATGAAGGCAAAGGAAAGGTACAAATTGTTGGCAGTATCTTGCGTGAAGAAAGCTACGGTATCATTCTGCCCAACAACAGTCCCTACCGCAAACCAATTAATCAGGCTTTGCTGAGTCTCAAAGAAAATGGCACTTATCAATCGCTATATGATAAGTGGTTTGACGTTGAAAAATCTTGAAGAAGGGAGTGGGGGAGTAATGAGTAATGAGTAATGAGTTAGGAGTTAGGAGTTAGGAGTTAGGAGTTGGAGCAGGGGGACAAGGAGGAATTATTGAACAAGTCTCTCCCAAGTCTTCTCCCTCTTCCTTGTCTGCCTTTGTCTCTTCTGCATACCCAATGCCCAATGCCCAATGCCCAATGCCCCATGCCCAATGCCCCATGCCCAATGCCCAATCCCAAATCCCCTATTCCCTATTCCCTTCTTTCGCCAGTTGAGCTTTTGCCTGTTGCCAGAGAGTTTCTAATTCATTCAAACTGTAATCAGAAAGGGGACGGTCAACAACCGCCTCCATTTTTTCTAATCGCTGGACAAAGCGCTGATTTGTGCCTTGCAAAGCGGTGCTGGGGTCAAGATTATGCCAACGCGCTAACTGAATCACGGCAAATAGTAAATCGCCTAATTCTGCTTCTTGTCGTTCGGGTGTTTCTTCAGCTAAAGCTTGCTCGAACTCTCCCAACTCTTCATGAAACTTATCCCAAACACCCTGAATATTTTCCCATTCAAACCCGATCGCAGCAGCCTTTTGAGAAATTTTCATCGCCGCCGTCAGTGGGGGAAGAGTACGTCCATAACGAGCGAGTTTAGCACTAAATTTTTGGGCATCTGGAGATGCTTCGCCCTTTTCCGCAGCTTTGATTTGTTCCCAATTTTGCCGCACCTCATCCACACTGGCCACCGACACATCACCAAACACATGAGGATGACGGCGAATCAACTTTTGGGAAATCCCCTGAGCGATTTCCTTGAGAGAAAATTGCCCAGATTCACTAGCGATTTGGGCTTGCAATACCACCTGTAATAATAAATCGCCTAACTCCTCTGCGATCGCACCCTTATCCCCACTCTTAATTGCATCCACCACCTCATAAGCTTCCTCAATCACATAAGGCGTGAGCGTTTCCGCAGTTTGAGCCAAATCCCAAGGACAACCACCATCAGGCTCACGCAACTTCGCCACCACCTCAATCAACTCCTGCAATGCCCCCAAAATCTCTTCTTGCTTTTCCATACCTCTGCGTACCTCTGCGCTTCCCTTAGCGTTCCTTTGCGTTTAAAAAAATTATTTCTTCACTCTCGCCCGACGACTACCACCCCTCACTTTCCGCTTCTTAATTTTGCCACTAGGAAGCAGCCCCCGAACCCCCTGCTTTTTAAACCGTTTATAAGCCGATCCCCCCCAATCGCTCAGAGAATGACTCATCGCACCGAGTTCCAACCCCAAAAACAAAGCGATATATTCAGTATCGTATTGCACGAGCGATCGCCCCAAAATTCCCCCCAAATCCTGCCAACTAAAACTCAAATTCCATAACCTTTGAGCGATCGCCAAAACGAAAATTGCCAAAATTGCCAGCAAACATCCCAGATAAAGTATTCGCAAAATCGTGCCAATAATCGGCCCGTGGGATAAAAAAGAACGATGTCGGAGACTTTTTTGATAAGGTAGCCAAATCCAGCGCAAGAAACCCCAGCGTTGGAATTGCACAGAGTAAATATCCAAATCGGGGCCAAACATCAGTCCGCCAAAGAGAAACCCGCCTGCAACCAACAAAGTTGCATTGCTACTGCGAGTCTGCCAGAAAGTAACGCTCGCCACCAACGGCAGAGCATACATAGTAATGCGATCGTGCGTCCGACCAGAGGGCATCCTAAATCCTGAGTGACTCAATACTGAGTCAGTATAAGAGAAAAAAAGATTTTCTTGAAACTACTAGCGCAATGCGAAATGTTTTGCTATATTAGTTAAGGATTAGTCAAACGGGCGGTTAGCTCAGTTGGTAGAGCGCCTGCCTTACAAGCAGGATGTCATCAGTTCGAGTCTGGTACTGCCCATTAAGTAAAAAAAGGCTAGAGACAGCTTAAATGCGGTTTCTAGCCTTTTTTAAATGGATTCACAATCTCTAATTGACCAGCGACTACTAACCCATCTTGCATATCTTCAGAATAGAGAATATTTGCTCTTGCGATCGCGCACAAGAAATAATCAGACTATCCCAAAAAGAAAAATTATATCGACTGCGGATATCTGATGCAGATTCAAAAATAGTCAGATTGAACTCTACTACACAGTGCAACGACTATAAAGCGACTGAATCACAGCTTTAATTTGCCCTTCATTAAAGGCTGCTTTTTTGAGCAAATTGGCAGCAACCTCATTTACAACCTGTGTACTAATGATGATTCCTTCAGCTTCTGTAATTGCAATAGCAATATTACGCTTTCTTGTTCTTTCTGTAACCTCCATCTTCTTATCGTCAAATAAACGATAAAGCCAAACATTTGTATCAATAAAAGATGTACCAGAACTCATCATTATCGGTTATAAATTTCCTCACGGCTGAATACACCATCCACTTGAACAGGATTTTCTGTTAATTCATCAATTATGTCTCTTTTTTTAGATGATTTTTTCGTCACCAAAACGATTACTTTAATATCATCTCCTTCACCAAGTTCTTGTTTGTACTCATCAGGAATCTGAATTAAACCATTTTGAATCTTTGCTTTAAATTCAACTGCATTTAGCATCTTTAACCTCTCTTATATCTATGGGGCTTTATTTATTATGAGCGATGCCTAGGTTGAGCTGCGCCAACTCATCATTAAGATAGTCCACTTGGACAAAAGATTTTGGATTGCTCAAAAAATTAATCACTAGTTAATATTGAGGCGAGAAGTTCAGGGCGAGACAGATGTGGGCAATGTCCAGAAGGAAGCTCAATGGCATCGACTCCTAAGCGCTTTCGTGCAGCGTAGCGTGACCATGTAGGAGATATTATCCGGTCATTGGTACAAACAATATATTTACGTTCAACATGCGGCAAAGCTTTTAGAGGATTCGTTTCAAATATATATGCCATAGATTGTTGCGAACGACTTTTCGAGATTGCCCACTGTGTTACATCTGGTTGACAATCATGAAAGAAAAACTCCTTTAATACTGCTTCGTCTGAATAATCTTTGCCTACGGAAGCTGGTTCATACATATCAGGCTCATCGTAGAACTGTTGGAGTTTACTTGGCTCTTTTGGCTGGTAATTGAATGATTTGAGCGTATCAGAATCAAGACGATGAGAAAATTGGTCGAGTGTACTAACTCCAGGATATGGAAGTAGCGCCGCCACAAACACTAGTTGACGCACTTTTACCGCTTCTGCAACCAGAGGAATTATAGTACCAGCCATTGAGTGACCGACTAGAACAATATCATCATCAGTTTTTGGCAGTGCTTGAATTACTACATCTGCAAGTTGGGACAAAGTAGTAGATGCATTTTCAATTGGCAAATCCATTGCTACAGTTTTGTGACCCTGTGTTTCTAAGTAGGGAATTAGCAAATCCCAACACCAGGTGGCTTGGAAAGCACCGTGAACTAGACAAAAAAGACTCATATAAATTGAATAGTGGTAATTAGGTAGACATAATTAAATATAAAATAAACTCCTAGTTTGTAGTGAGCGATTTATCGATCAGAGCAAGAATTATCAGGACTAAAGTCCTTACTACAAACTTTAAATTTGTTTATGCCTAGATACTTAATGGTGGACGAGTTGTTTAACTTCTCTTATTTTTTAGCAAATTTTAAAACTTGACCAGGTAAATTACATCAGCACCTGCTATATATTCAAACAGCAGTTAAAACAGGTTGAAAAGGTTGCAATAAAATACCCAAAATTTTATCAACTTCTTTAATATAGTACTCAGTCAAATCTATATAAACAGTTGTCCCTTCTAAAAATAAAAACTTCCAGTTAGTTCCGCTAGTAACCGAGCCGTAAATTTGCCCAACTTCATTGCCTTGATTTTGATTGAATATTTGTGCTGCAATCATTGCCGCTACACATTGACCCAGACCGCCGATAATATCTTCTTTTTTCGCTTCAAAAATGAACATTACCGGAGCAGAAATAAATAATTGTTCTTGGGAGTTGCTGATAATGTAATCGCAAAAGCCTTGCAAGCCTTGAGTTGCATCAACATTAAATTCATTTCCAGAGAACAGCGATATTTTATTATTTAATAATCGTCTGACCTCTGCAAGTATTGGTGCAATTAAAAACTCTGATCTTGCTTTTTCGGTTGAAATTGCAGTTGCTAAAGGGATGTAATCTATTAAAATTGTTCTGAGTGTTTCTGATGGTGTAACAGGTTTTGTATCAGCAAATAAATTCCGAGTTTCATCGAGTGTTAAGTCAAAACTCTTTTTCACCTTGGCGAGACTAAAATCGCTGTATGCCATCCTTTCCACCTTGTGATTATTTATTTTTAAGGGACTTCCAAATAAAAAAATATCCAACTTTTCTTGTGGGTTGGACATCTTGTTTACCCTTGGTTACGGGCGGGCGAGACGCCCACCCCACAAGATTGCATAATTTATTTCTTGAAAATCTCTTAACGTGAGTTTGGCTCTAATTCAACCTTACCTTGATTCGCCAACTCTTTCGCTCTCGCCTGGGAATCAAACTTTAATTTATTATCCCACTGCTGTGCTTTGTTAAACTTTTCAACAGCGCCATTAATATCATCATTTCGCGCTAACTTCTCACCTTGGACGACTAACGCTTTCGCGCTTTGCGCCAAGCGAGATGGAGTTTGGCATGATTGCAACTCTTCTAACACTTCTGGATGGGCAATAAGGTAGTGATTCAGCAAACTACAACCACTGAATAATAAATTATCGAAATCGAAATCCCATAAAATTATTGTTTTGTCAGCACTAGCAGAAGCTAACTGTTCTCCATTGGGGCTGTAGGCAACGCTATAGACCTGACTGCTATAACCAGTAAGGGTTTTGAGGGGTTTACCAATGCTGATATCCCAGATTTTGATGGTGCTATCAAAACTAGCAGAAGCTAACTGTTTTCCATTGGGGCTGTACGCGACGCCAATGATCAAACTGCTATGACCAGTAAGGGTTTTGAGGAGTTTGCCACTGCTGACATCCCAGATTTTGATAGTGTTGTCAAAACTAGCAGAAGCTAACTGTTGTTCATTGGGGCTGTAGGCGACGCTCCAGACCCAACTGCTATGACCAGTAAGGGTTTTGAGGAGTTTACCACTGCTGACATCCCAGATTTTGATGGTTTTGTCCCGACTAGCAGAAGCTAACTGTTGTCCATTAGGGCTGTAGGCGACACTATTGACCTCTTTGCTATGACCAGTAAGGGTTTTGAGGAGTTTGCCACTGCTGACATCCCAGATTTTGATGGTTTTGTCCCAACTAGCAGAAGCTAACTGTTGTCCATTAGGGTTGTATGCGACGCTATTGACCTCTTTGCTATGACCAGTGAGGGTTTTAAGGAGTTTGCCACTACTGATATCCCAGATTTTGATGGTGCTGTCAAAACTAGCAGAAGCTAACTGTTGTCCATTAGGACTGTAGGCGACGTTACTGACCGAATCGCTATGACCAGTAAGGGTTTTGAGGAGTTTACCACTGCTGGTATCCCAGACTTTGATCGTCTTGTCAGCACTAGTAGAAGCTAACTGTTGTCCATTCGGGCTGTACGCGACACGAATGAACCCACTGCTATGACCAGTAAGGGTTTTGAGGGGTTTGCCACTGCTGATATCCCAGATTTTGATGGTGAGGTTCCAACTAGCAGAAGCTAACTGTTGTCCATTCGGGCTGTACGCGACGTTAATGACCACATTGCTATAACCAGTCAGGATGTTGAGGGGTTTACCACTGCTGATATCCCAGATTTTGATGGTGCTGTCAAAACTAGCAGAAGCTAACTGTTGTCCATTGGGGCTATAGGCGACGCTATAAACCTCACCGCTATGACCAGTCAGCGTTTTGAGGAGTTTGCCACTACTGGCATCCCAAATTTTGATGGTTTTGTCATCACTAGCAGAAGCTAACTGTTGTCCATTGGGGCTGTAAGCGATGCTTCTGACCGCACTGCCATGACCAGTCAGGGTTTTGAGGAGTTTGCCACTGCTGACATCCCAAATTTTGATGGTCTTGTCACCACTAGCAGAAGCTAACTGTTGTCCATTGGGGCTGTAGGTGACGCTATTGACCTCTTTGTTATGACCAGTAAGGGTTTTGAGGAGTTTACCACTGCTAACATCCCAGATTTTGATGGTGTTGTCAAAACTAGCAGAAGCTAACTGTTGCCCATTGGGGCTAAAGGCGACGCTAGTAACCGAATTGCTATGACCAGTAAGGGTTTTGAGGAGTTGACCACTGCTGGCATCCCAGATTTTGATCGTCTTGTCAGTACTAGCAGAAGCTAACTGTTGTCCATTCGGGCTGTACGCGACGTTAATGACCCTATTGCTATGACCAGTCAGGGTTTTGAGGAGTTGACCACTGCTGGCATCCCAGATTTTGATCGTCTTGTCAGTACTAGCAGAAGCTAACTGTTGTCCATTGGGACTGTAGGCGACGCTATTAACCTCATCGCTATGCCCTTCTAAAGTATTCACCTCGATCGCACGGTTTTCTTTCTTCTCATTGGGCTTTAAATAAACCGCTTGCTGTAAAATTGCCACAGTTTGCATTAGGATATCGCTTCTGTGCTGTGCCCAAAGTGTATGCTTGAGTTTGCTACCTGCTTTTAAGGCTGCTATTAAAGCATCTGGATGTTTTTCAGAGAGAAGATAGGCTTCAGAAGAATTATTGATGGCGCTAATTTGATTAACATTTGCCTCTACTGACCACTGGAATGTTGCTGCTGCTAAAACAGCAAATCCTAAACCTGCGGTTATGGAACCAAAAAGGGCGCGTTTGAGAACACGATTAAGTTTTGCTTCACTCAGTTTTCTTTGTTCTCGTTCTTTTTCCAGTTCCGCCATCACCTGCTTTAACTTCGGTTCCTGTTGCTGGCGGATAAAGGCGGCGATGTAGTCATGTACGAGTTGATAACGGTCGGCGGGGTTTTCTGGTAGCAAAACCACTAAGCCGGATTGGACAAAAATCTCTAATATTAAATCTAATTTACTGATTTCAGAAGCTTGTTTTGCCCTAGCTTCCGATCCCCCCGCCTGCGGCGATCGCCTTAAAAAGGGGGTAGAAAGAATGAAGCCCCGCTTTTTAAGGGGGGTTGGGGGGATCTCCGAAAAGTACGGGAGTAAATCGCGTTCCAACTCAGCGCGAGTTTTCAGAGGGCGAGTTCCTTTTTCATCCGTCAGCAAATACATTAATATGTCTGCTGCTTGGTGATTTTCTTCACCACAATCATTAACAACTTCATGCAAATAACGCTTAACCAATTCGTCCTTAGTGCCACGCTGCCAATATTCTGCCAGAGTTGTAATATTCTCCGTTTGCAGTTGCGCCCCCACAACCTGCAATTCAATGGGACGAACTTCACCCAATTCTCCGGCTAAATCTTGTACCAGTTGTTCAACTAAAGCAGGTTCTAAGTGAAAGCTAGTATTTTCAGTTAAACGCTGAATAATTGACTTGGCATCAGCAAGTGAGAAATTCCCCAACTTGTAAAGTACATTATTACTGAGAATGTCATTGCCAATAATCTTGAGACTCGACAAATCATTGCACTCTAGCAAGTAATGGATGTAATCTACCCGCAGCGATAAGATAATTTTCACCGATAGAACATTCAGACACTCTCCCAGAAACTCAAAGAATTGCTTTCTTTGTGCAGGTTCGGTGTAAACAAAGAAAAATTCCTCAAATTGATCGAAAATTAACACTGTGCGGAGGTTACGCTGTTCGTTTTCTTTGAGTCTGGATATCAAATATTGCGGAGTTCTGAGTTCTGAGGGTGGAAGTTGACCTTCTGAGGGTGAACGTTGACCTTCTGAGGGTGGAAGTTGACCTTCTGAGGGTGGAAGTTGACCTTCTGAGGGTGAACGTTGACCTTCTGAGGGTGAACGTTGACCTTCTGAGGGTGAACGTTGACCTTCTG